>NZ_JBQENT010000012.1:0-120874 GCF_052044855.1 Metabacillus sp. 22489 | reverse complement strand
TGCAAAAGAAAAGCATGGTATGCGATGGACAACCCTACGGGGACTTAAAAAATTGTCCATGCAGGCGATGCTAACTTTTGCTGCAATAAATCTTAAGAAATTAGCCAATTGGACTTGGGGAAGTCCAAAAATGGCATAAAAAATATGAATAATAGGCAATTTACACTTATTTTTAAGATAGATTCTAAGAAGAAAATCAAAAATTAAAAAGGCATTTGGGAAAGAAAGCTTTCCCAAATGCCTTTTGTCTTCAATCTGACCCTTTCCTATTAAGGAAAGGGTTATTTAAGTTATTTTCCTAAACGAATTACATTCCATGATAATGCTGATAAACTCGCTTCAAGTTGACCATTGTCTACTTTAGATTTGCCATTGCTATGTGGAACAACGTTGGAACGATTCTGCTTGTTTGTCGCTTTAACGTCATCATGCTCAAGAACGATATGCTCGAGAATTTTATAGCCTTCAAAACTTCGAATATCACAGTCAAGCAATAAGTTCTCTGTTTGATGACGATTGACAGCAAATATCGTTAATACCTCATTATCTTCATCATGAACAGATACCGCATCTAAATAAGGAATATCTGTAAAATCCTTACTATCGTATTTTGGTGCCGAAATAATTGAATGCAACGCTGTTCCTCTGCCAAAAACGGATGCATGCATGTATGGATAGAAAATCGGCTGCTTCCATGCCTCTCCACCCTTTTCCGTCATAATCGGTGCAATAACATTGACTAGCTGTGCAAGACAGGCAATTTTGACACGATCTGCACGCTTCAGCATCGAAATCAACATACTTCCGACTAAGAGAGCATCCTCAAATGTATAGATATCCTCTAGCTGAGGAGGAGCAATCGACCATGGTTCTATTTTTTTATCCGCTTCATTTGAATGGTACCAAACATTCCACTCATCAAATGAAAGATTAATGGTTTTTTTACTACCTTTTTTAGCCTTGATATAATCAGCCGTACAAATGACCGAATAAATAAATTGGTCCATATCTAATGATTGTGCCAAGTAATTTCCTAAATCATTATCCCGATTTCCATAGTATGTATGCAAGGAAATATAATCAACATGATCATACGTATGCTCTAACACTGTTGCTTCCCATTCTGCAAACGTCGGCATTTTACGATTTGAGCTTCCACAGGCGACAAGCTCGATTGATGGATCAACCCATTTCATAGCCTTTGCTGTCTCTGCTGCGATTCTTCCATATTCATTTGCTGTTTTATGACCAATTTGCCACGGACCATCCATTTCATTGCCTAAGCACCATGTTTTTATTTTATGTGGTTCCTTATAGCCGTGAGAAATTCGTAAATCACTCCAATAGGAGCCAGAAGGATGGTTGCAATACTCAACGAAGTTACGAGCTTCATCAATACCCCTTGTTCCTAAATTAACCGCCATATTTACTTCTGCGTTTACCTTTTTCGCCCAATCAATGAATTCATTTGTTCCAATTTGATTCGTTTCCGTTGTACGCCACGCTAAATCTAAGCGTCGAGGTCGTTCAGATACAGGACCTACACCATCCTCCCAATTGTAACCGGATACAAAATTTCCTCCAGGATATCTTACTAATGGAACTCTAAGCTGCTTTACTAGCTCAATCACATCGGTACGGAAGCCTTGCTCATCTGCTGACGGGTGATCTGGCTCATAAATTCCCTCATAGACAGCTCTTCCTAAATGCTCAATAAATGAACCGTAAATTCTTTCATCTATTTGTCCAATTTTATATTCCTTATCGACCGTCATTTTTGCTTTAACTGTCATGATTCATCTTCCTTTCACTATTTTTATTTGATTTTTAAGATTTCGCTATGATCACCTTATTTACCTTCTTTTCAATCTTTAAAAATGATCGATCTGTTAACCAGATTTGAATCATAGATAGGATGCTGCCAAGGAAAAATAAGGCGGTACTTGGATAAGAAAACATTAAATAAAAAAATGCTGATTGACTAATAATGATCGCAATTGAAAAGTGAATATTTAATAAGCCCGTTATGAAGGCGTTTTTAATACAAGTGAGAACAGAACCTTGATAACGTATAAACAAAGGAAAAGCATGTGATGCTGTTACGAGATAAAAAAACAGAAACAGATAAAATGCTGAAATAGAGACAATCGAGAACTTCCCAATATTTGCTGCTAATATAAGATAATCAACATATAAAATTGCACCAACACTCACTAGAATCCAGCCGATCAGGTTAGAATGTAGAAGGACTGTTTTATATGTGACATGGAATGTTTTGAAAATAGAAAAATCCTCTTCTCCATTTAACCACTTCCTACAAACAGTCATCATCGCAACAGTTGCTGGAAAAAAACCAATAATGACTATTCCAAGTAAACTAAACAACAGCCATAACCCATTTAAATATGCTAATCTAGTAATCCATATTAGCAATGTATTCATTCTACTCATCAATGTATCTCCTTCCATATGGCAAACCTCCTTGCGATTGAATTATTGTTGTAGGAAGTGTAAACTTAGCCTTTTACACCACCAACTGCTAAACCAGAAATAAAATAGCGTTGGAAAAATAAAAACAGAATAATAACAGGTAATACAGTCATAACAGAACCGGCGATTAATACATCATAGTTGTTTCCATATGGTGTTAATAATGTTGATAATCCGATCGGTAATGTAAACATCGTATTAGAGCGTAGAACAACTAACGGCCATAAGAAATTATTCCAACTCCCCAAGCCTTGTAAAATTGCCATTGCAGCGAATGATGGTAACATTAATGGTGCCATTACTCTTAAGTAAATCCCGTATTCCGAGCAACCATCAATTCTTGCCGATTCCATTAATTCTTTAGGTAAACCGATAGCATATTGTCTAAAAAAGAAAATGGCAACGGGTGCAACAATCATTGGTAAAATAACAGCCAAATAATTATCGATCATACCTAAAGTCGTCATTAACTGATAAAGTGGCAGCATTAAAATTTCAAACGGGACCATTAAGATTAATAGCACTAGGATAAAAATCAATTGTTGACCTTTAAATTTGTAAACAGCAAGAGCGTACCCAACCATTGAAGAAAAAAATAGAGATAGGACAATCGTTAAACCCGATATAAGCAAACTATTAAAATACCAGGTCCAATAATTACCACCATTTTGAAACATATTCACATAATTTTTCATGCTTAGCTCATTCCAAGGTATTGATAAGGTAATCCCATTTCGAATTAACTCCGCTGATGGCCTCAATGAAGAGATAAATAAGCTAACAAGTGGGGAGATAGCAAGTAATGCGATTACACCAATAAAGATTACTAGAATCCAAGAAATGATTTTTTCCTTTTTTGTCATATACTTATCCCTCCTTTTTCAATGCGCCAAAAAATTTCAGCTGAAGAACGCTAATTACAAAAATAATGACCATTAAAACTACGCCAATTGCTGAGCCGAACCCCATATTATTCATTTGAAAGCCTTGCTGATAAATATAGCCAACAACTGTCAGACCAATGTTTCCTGGTGAGCCATTTTCCCAAAAAACAAAGCTTTCTTCATACATTCTGAACCCACCAATGACCGTTATCGTTGCAACATAAAGTGTGACAGGTTTTAATAATGGCAATGTAATATGGTAAAACTTTTGTAATACGCCTGCCCCATCGATTTCTGCCGCCTCATACAATTCTTTCGGAATATTCGTCAATCCTGCCATAAAGTAGATGATATTTACACCTACCCAGCGCCAGGATGCCAATAGCACCATTAAAAACATTCCAGTACCAGCATGATATTTCCATTCAACAGGTCCAACCCCAAAAAATCCAAGGATTGAGTTCGCTAATCCTTCTTCAGACTCACCAAACATGAGTCGAAAAATAACACCAGCAACGATAACGGATGTTAACGATGGTATAAAAAGCGAGGCTCGAAAAACACTTGCAAACTTCATCAACTTCGAGTTTAAAATTGTTGCCAAAATCATCGGAACCGCAACTAAAATAACCGTTGTCAAAATGACATAAATGGTTGTATTGTATAACGCTTGATAAAACGTAGAATTTAAAATCTTTGAATAGTTAGCTAAACCGATAAATGCCACCTGTCCAGGTAGTATACTTTGAAAACTCATTAAGATCCCTTTTACTAAAGGATAGAAAAAAAGCCCTAAAAATGAGATGACGAATGGTGCAACAAACACATAAGGTGCCATTTTTTGAGAAAATAGAAAATTTGTTTTCCGAACAGGCTTTACCATCTTATTTTCGGTAGAAGAAATTGGTTCCATGGGTTCAACCCCTTTTATTTCATATCAATTTTTTCGGCAAAAGGATCCCAAGTGATATAACATTCCCGAGATCCCTCACAAACAATACGCAAAGAGTTTTCTTTTAGTCTTTCAAAAGGATTATAAATAACTTTAATTATTCCTTATCTCATCTGCAGCTTGTTTCAGTGCCTCTTCCGGTGTTTGTGACTTTTGCCTGATGACATTTGTAAATACGTTTGTACTTAGTTGTTGCTGAACGAGCGGTGTTTTCTCAGTAATATTCACAGCATTAATTTCATCCTTAATATCAAGTAACACATCAAAAATATTTGTCCCAAAGTATTGATAAAATTTATTATCTTCTTTCATTTCTTCACTTTCCCAAACATCCCAACGAGGTGGATCAAATCCAAGCACCTTCCAAAGGGCGATATTTCCTTCCTCAGATAGCTTTGTATACGCTAAAAACTCTTTTGCTAATTCAGCGTGCTCTGATTGATTGGTGACAACAGTACCAGTACCACCCATTCCTGCAGAGCGATTTCCTCCCTCTTCCCAGGCTGGTAGTGGGCGAATCGCAATTTTCCCTTTTAAATCCTGCATATAATCTGTAAAACGCCCCATATACCACATCGGCATCGCAACGGAAGCTGCTCCACCTTCATTCATATATTTGTAATATTCCTCCATATGGTTTTCACCACCAGGAGTCATCTCAGCAATCTTATGAGTATGAACCATATCGTATAGGAATTGAACAGTTTTAATATTTGTTTCATTATCAAGAATGACTTCCCCGTTTTCATCAAAGAAATCTGACCCTTGTTGAGAAACCATTGACCAAAATGACATAAACCCTCCTGTTTCAACGGTTGTCATCATAGCATCAGTATTTTCTACGACCTTTTTCCCTGCTTCAACATAATCATCCCATGTTTTAATCGAATCAATGTCTACACCAGCTGCCTCCATAATTTCGGTGTTATAATACATAACTGTTGCTCCAACATGTGTTGGAATACCATAATATTTTCCATCCTTCGCATAAATA
Source organism: Metabacillus sp. 22489 (assembly GCF_052044855.1). Taxonomy (NCBI): domain Bacteria; kingdom Bacillati; phylum Bacillota; class Bacilli; order Caryophanales; family Bacillaceae; genus Metabacillus; species Metabacillus sp. 22489. Next base: position 115,554 of record NZ_JBQENT010000012.1, on the reverse strand, counting down.
TCAAATCGCGATTCAACAAATTTATCCTTAACTGGCTCCACATATTCATTCATCGGCTCCAATTGTGGTTCACCTTGTAAATAGTTTGGAAAGCGGGAAATTTCTATATCAGCAATATCAGGTGCACCTTTACCAGACTGTAAAGCGAGTAATAAATTATTATGCATATTATCGTAAGGATACGTTTCAGCTACCAGCTTAATCTTCCTATCTGGGAATTCCTTATTCCAGCGTTCGACTGAATCTTTAAAGAGATCAGTGTGTAGCTCAACAAATGTCCAAAACTTTAATTCTGTTGCATCCTTATCATCACCTATAACTTCCGTTGATGTTGCCTCCTCTCCAGTTGTCTCCCCTTTGTTACATGCAATTAATAAGATAGCCATGAATCCTAAAAGAATAAAAAACAGACTTTTTTTCCTCATCCTAGCTCCCCCTTAATCTCGTTATTAAGCGCTTACAAATAATGTTCGTTTGATATGTGTCAAGTGCTTATCACCTCCTTCAAGGTCAAAGGAAAACTCGCCAAATGAAGTCTACGTGTACGTACACGAAAACATACATAAAATTATCGATAACCAACTGTCAAATTAAAAATATGTACTAATAGAACTGGAGTTTATTGTATGTGTAGAAGAAGTTTAGTAGGCAAGATATGAATATTTGTACTATTTCGTGTACGTACACGTTTTTAAATAAGAAAAGGGAAATAATCAAATCTTTAGGAATCAATAGTTAAATAGATTCACCTTTAATAATCTCATAATCAAGTAATGGTGTTGGTAAAAAGTCTCCACTGTCTATCTTGTTAATCAGGCTCTCTACCGCTTTGCAGCCGATTTCAACGATTGGATATTTGACCGTTGTAAGCCTTGGTGTAACATATTTCAGCATATCAATATCATCAAAGCCCATTACACCAACATCTCGCGGGATCTCATACCCTTTTTCCTTTAAAAAATTCATCACTTCAAGAGCATACAAATCACATGAGCATACAATCGCTGTTTTTCTATCCTCATTAAAAGAATATGTATGTAATACATCAATATACTCACTTTCTTTAATAATAATTGGAGGATGACTTACATGGGCTTCATTTAATCCCTCTAGAAATCCCGCTAATCGTTCCTCCTGTGTATAGATATTTGACCGTCCTGAATATGCTAAAGGCGGGCAAAGATAAATAAACCGTTGATAGTTCTTGCTTATTATGTATTTTGTCGCATCCTTCATTGCTTGCCGCTCCTGAATCCCAACATACTCCCACTCATCAGATATATAATTAAAAATAGTTAAGATTGGAACATGAAATTTTTTCAAATACGCATCAAACGATTTTCGTTTATTGACCGAAAATAGAATGATACCGTCTACTTTTCGATTAACTAGATATTCAATGCATTGCCTCTCATTTTCAGGATTTTTATCTGTTAACGTAATATAAACAAAATAACCTAATTCTCTCGCTTTTAGCTCGATTGCATTTAACAATTGGGCAAACGAGCGATTATATAAGTCAAATAAGACAACTCCTATCGTTAACGTCTTTCCTATGACAAGACTTCTTGCTGTATAATCTGGTCTGTAATTCATTTCCTTTGCAACTTGAAGAACCTTTTTACGTGTTTTTTCGCTTATCCCCTTTCGATTATTCAAAGCTCTGTCCACTGTACCTAAGGAAACACCACATATTTGCGCAATATCTTTTATGGTTACTTTCATTCTCACACCTGCTTTCGTGACGAATATTCTAAATTGAAATTTTCGTATCATTACTAAAACTAACTAACAATTTATTTTATTCCAATAAGGCATGATTATCTTTTAGCTACCCCTACTGTTAAATAATCATGTACAAGACTTTAATCAATATCAATCATCTAAATCACTTACCTTCTACTACTATTTTGAAATGAAAAGACTTATTACAAGTAAACGAGAAAAAACTATGACAGTAATGAATATTTGTTCATACTGACATAGTTTATTTTCTTTCAATGAATAACGAAAAAAGCTTTATTTCTACTCGTTTTATTTGAAATGGTGGTAAATTTAGGGGCTTCAACTATAATTCATATTTAATTATATTGTTATTAAAGAGGAGAGATTTTGAAGAAGAAATAACCTGTTATATTTGTTGATAATTGGGGCTACAAATTTATTAAATTGATAAAAAACAAATAAGACAGATAGGAATATCTCTTCAAAAAGTGAAAACGTTTCTATCTGTCTTTTTATTTTCATCATTACCCCTTTACAGAACCTGCTGCCATCCCTTCAACAATCTTATCACTTAAGAAGATGAAGATAATTAAAATTGGGACAATACTAATAACGAGAGTTGCACCAATTGCACCCCAGTCTGTTAAATATTGACCAACGAAGTTATTAATCCCTACCGTTAATGTTTTCCATTTGTCAGAGCTAATAAATGTATTAACAAAAACGAATTCATTCCAGTTGTAAATCATGTTAATGATCGCTGTTGTTGAGATTACTGGGACTGTCATTGGTAGCGTAATTTGGAAGAAAATTCGGTGAACCGAGCAACCGTCCATAACCGCTGCTTCCTCAATTTCACGTGGAAACGTTTTGTAAAAGCCTAGTAAAATCATAATCGTTAACGGCAAGTTAAATGCCGTATAGGACAATACAATTGAGATAGGGTTATCAATTAAATTTGCATTGTTATACATTTTGAACAAAGGAATTAATGTTGAATGCAGTGGAATCATATAAGCAACTAAAAATAATCCGAGAACAGGACCACTTAGTTTCCAATGCATTCTTGTAACAGCAAATGTAACAAAACTAGCAAGAATAATTGTAAGAACAACAGATATGACCGTAATCCAAACACTATTAAAAAAGTAAACTCCAATATTTCCTGAAGTCCAAGCCTTCGTATAGTTTTCCCATTGTGGATTTTGTGGCAAAGCAAAAGGTGACATACCAAATACTTCTTGATTCGTTTTTAAAGAAAAGAATACTAGCCAAATTAATGGGTAGATTTGAATAATAGCAAATACCCCTAATATGAGATAAAGAAATCCAAATCCGATTCTGTTCAAGTAAGATTTCTTCGTATTATTGGGTACGGAAAGCTCAGTTATCTTTTGTGTCATCACCTTACTCATCTTGTTTCACTCCCCCTTAATATTGAACATCTTCATTAGATTTCGTAAATTTTGAAGTTAACCAAGTCATTAGAAGACAAATCACTAATAGCCCAAAGCCAATTGCACTACCATAGCCAAAGTTATTCAGTTTAAACGCTTCCTTGTACATATATGAAGCGATTACTTCACTTGCACCGTTTGGTCCGCCACCAGTCATGACATAAATTAAATCAAAATACTTCAATGAACCAACAACCGCAAGCATAATCGTTACTTTAAATACACCAGAAATGAGTGGTAATTTAATTTGAAACGCAATTTGCAATGGGTTTGCACCATCAATTTTAGCTGCTTCAATTACCTCATTAGGTACATTTTTTAATGCAGCATAGTAAATCAAAATATAAAACCCTGCATATTGCCAAATAATTGGGATGAAAATTGCATAGAGGGCAACCTTCGGATCAGCTAACCAAACTGGTAAATTTTCTACTCCAAAGAATTCAAGGAGCTTATTGGCCATCCCGTTTGTAGGGTCAAATATTTTCATCCACAGCTGGGCAATGGCAACAGATGATAAAAGCATCGGTATTAAATAAATTTTCCGTAATAAATCAGAGCCTTTAATATTGCTAACTAATACGAGGGAAACCGCTAAGTATAGCAACAAGCTAATCGTTGAGAAAATGGCTAATAGAAAAGAATGCCATGTACTTGTCCAGAAGGTTGAATCCTTAATTAAATTGACATAATTCTCAAACCCTATAAATTTCATTTCACCAATTCCATCCCAATCCATAAAACCATAATAACCTGATAATACAATCGGAATATAGATAAGGACTAGAATGAGAAGTAAAGCAGGAAGTGTATAAAGGGCGATAACTAACTTATTCGACATTACATTTTTCATGGTTGTTTAGTCCCCTTCCTTTCTATACGAAAGAGGGTGACTCAAAAGGGTCTGACCCTCCCAACAAACACCAGTATATAGTAAACTAACCTTCATTAGTCTATATATTTTGTGTTTGAGGGGTCTGAACCTTTGGTTTTGAGCCACCCTCCTTCCTAAGCATTGTGATTATTCCTCTTCAGCAAGAGCCTCTTCTTGAGTTTTTGCAAAATCTTTAGGAGTTGTCTGTCCACCAAATAATGATTGAATTTGATTTAAGTGAACATCTGCAACACCTGCTGACATTTGAACATCGGCATAAAGTGTAAGATTTGTAGCTTTACCTAAATCATTCAAAATATCAATATACATTTGGTCAAGGTCACCGTTAGATGTATCAACGACTGTTGCAGGAATTACACCAGCATCAACAACAGAACGCTTACCCCATTCTTCAACTAAGTAAGAAACAAATGCCTTCGCTTCTTCTTTTACTTTTGAATTTTCAGATACGAATAATCCAACACCAGGACCACCTACGTAGCTGTCAATGTTTCCTTTTCCACCTTCATAAGTAGGGAACTTGAAGTAACCAACTTTATCTTTAAATTCCTGAGCAACATCAGGACTTGTCGTATAGTTTGGTAATTCCCAAGTCGCCATTAAGTACATAGCTGCTTGTTCATTCATAAAGTATCCTTTTGCTTCATCGTTTGATAAGCCATTAAATCCTTTAACAAAAGCACCCATATCAACAAGCTTTTTGATTTCCTCTGCAGCTTGAACTAAAGCAGGGTCTTCAAAGCTTCCAGTACGATTAATCGCATTATTTAATGCTTCAGGTCCACCAATACGATCTGCTAGATACATATACCACATAGAACCTGTCCAACGGTCTTTGTTTCCTAAAGTAATTGGAGTTACACCATTGTCTACAAGTGTTTCAACTACTTTTAAAAATTCATCATATGTTTTTGGAACTTCTAAGTTGTGCTTTTCAAAGATTTCTTTATTGTAATACACTGGAGTGATATTTAATTCAAGAGGTAATGCATATGTCTTATCCTCAACTGAAAATGCATCAAGAGTACCAGCAACGAATTGATCCTCTTTAATGATATCGTCTAAAGGTGTAAACATATTTCCTTCAACGAAAGGCTTCATATAACCAGCAGCCCAAGTGATTCCGACATCTGGAAGTTCGTTTGAAGCAGACAATACTTTAATTTTTTCTTTGTATTGTTCGTTACCAAGGATTTCTGTTTGAATATCGATATCAGGATTTTCCTTTTCATATGCAGTGATTATGTCTTCAACAATTGTAAATTGAGCATTTGAGCTCCCTTCAGGCCATAAATGCATCATGTTAATTACTGTTTTGTCCCCACTTGCTTCACCTGATGCTTTTGAATCATCAGAACCTGACGAACACCCGCCTAAGATTAACCCACCAACTAATGCCAATGACATCATAGCGGAAAACGTTTTCTTTTTCATTAACCATGCCCCCCTAATATTTGTTTTTGTCTTGCCTTGCAGAATAAAGTATAGCACTGGAAGCGTATCCAAAAAAGGGAGCTATGATTGGGAAAAATACCACTATTTTTAGAAAGCCCTTTCATATTTCATTTTGATACGTAATTTGTTTGAAGCTCTAGGATTAATTTTGCATGAATCGCGTGAACCTTACCTTACTAACCTTTTCACTATTGCTGATACTTGCTTATAATTACTTTAGCAGAATGAAAAGGGGCGATACGATGAATCAAACTAGGGATAAACATATTTGGATTGAAGCCGAAGAGTGGGCAGACGGCGAATGGGATATCGAGGATACCAATCTTGATGTAATCGTAACATTTTCCGACCGTTCTAAATATATTGCTAGTTTTTTTACTTATAAAAATATCGAAAGCCTTCGGGAGAAAAACGAGCAAACAGGCGAATGGATGAGTGGAACTTATTTTTGGGCAAGCGATATGGTACTTATAGAAACTGCAAGTCGGGAACGCATTTATGAATTGATTGAATACCTTATTGAACATAATGAATTTGCATCTGTTTTTACACAATCATCTGATGTTGATTCCGAAGATGACCATCTTTATCCAAAAGGGTTTTTTAAGGATTGCCGCTAGATTTATTCTCTTTAAGTCTCAATGATTGAGTGAAAAGCCAAGAAATAAGCGTATGTCCATTCACACGCTTATTTCTCAATCATTCTATTCATTTTCTAACAGAAAGATTAGATAGAATAACAATTCCCTTTCTCAAATTATGCCTGTAATTGCTTCAATTTATAAAATTCACCTTTTAGGCTAATAAGTTCTTCAAAGCTTCCTTCTTCAACACATGTTCCATTTTTCATGACGATAATTCGGTCAGCATCACGAATTGTTGAAAGACGATGGGCAACAATGAAGGTTGTCCTTCCCTTTATCAGCTTTTGAATCGCTTGTTGAACACGATATTCAGATACGTTATCAAGTGCAGATGTTGCTTCATCTAAAAGAATAATTTGTGGATCACGAATAATGGCTCTTGCAATGGCGATCCGTTGTCTTTGTCCACCTGATAGCTTTCCACCATGCTCACCAATCATCGTATCTAGTCCATTCGGCATTTCTGCTATTACATCCTGAAGATTTGCCATCTCAATGACTTCCTGTATTCGTTCCTCCGATACATTTGGCATCCCATATGTAATATTATCGCGAATCGAACCAGAGAATAAAATCGTATTTTGCGGAACAACTGCGAGCCTGCGACGATATGTTTGCATATGAACATCATCAAATGGTACATCATCAATTAATAGTTGACCTTCATTTGGGCGGTAGAATCCTAACACCATACTTAAAACGGTCGATTTTCCAGCACCAGAGGCGCCAACTAATGCGACACATTCTCCTGCCTTTACTTCAAGATTTAATTGATTTAACACGTGTTTATTCGAGTCCGCATAATGAAAGTTCACATTTTCAAAGGTAATTTTCCCTTTAATGTTCGCTAATTTCTTTTTCCCTTGGTATTCAACAGTTTGCGTTGAAAATAACACTTCTGATACAGAGATGATTGACTCATATCCTTTAGCAAGCTGTGGGTAAATATTAATAATTTGATTGATTGACATTAAGATTGTTGTGAAAAAGCCTTGGTACATCACAACATCACCAACTGTTATTTGCCCATTATAAGCAAGGATAGCTGTAAACACTAAACAGAACATTTGAAACAGCTGGAAGACTACCCATCCTGTAGCTCCGAAATAAGCCTCAGATATGTCTAGCTTATACCCTTTTCCCTTTAGGTTAGAAAGAGTTGAATCCGTCTTTTTAATTTCAAGATCCTCTAAGCCATGCGCACGTGTTACAGGAATCATTGTCAACGTTTCAGCTACCTGTCCTGACATTGATTCAATTTGCTTGCGGAACTCGTTATTCTTTTTCTGTAAATTTCGTTTAAATAAGTAGACTAATAATAGCGCAATCGGGATCATTAACACGAAAAATAACGCAACTAATAAGTTTTTGCTCGCAGTAACACCAATTGCGACAACAACGCTAGTTAACGCCGCTGAAAAGGAATACATAATTTGCTTTGATAAAAACTCAATGCTTTCAACATCTCTTAATACCTTTGATTGAAGCTTCCCTGAACGGAGCTCACTATGATAGGATATCGATAAATGTTGAAGCTTCCTTACCAATGTGCTTCTTAATCCTGCCTCTACATGACGTGAAGCTTTGCTTAGAAAGCTAATATGTAGCAGCTGTGAAGGAATATTTTGAATAATAACAAATGCGACAACTGCTAAATTAATCCATAGCTCCTGTAGTGAATGCCTTTCAGGATTGCTAGCAATATCAATCATATTAGCTGTTATAATCGGAATAATCCATACTGGTGAATGCTTGATCAAAAAGAAGAAAAATGATAAAGCAATGTTATGGAATTGCCCTTTATACAGGATATATAATGTTTTAAATGCCCCCTCTACCTTTCCCGGACCATTTTTAAATCGTTGTTCAAAATCGAACGATTCCTGGATGTGTTTCTTCGCCATCTTGTTGCCCTCCCCCTTAAACATTGACCTTCGCAATTGCAATAGACTTGTTTCGAAAACTTTGTTGCCTTTTATTAATGATGCTTACCTCATACAGCGTCCGGCGAGTGGGTGGTGAGCATCCTAACTATGCACCATCCAACACATACATCCCGCAGTACGCTCCACTTACCCTTTACAATGTTTATGAAAACAACAATATTTCGTTAAAGTGCCTATCCAATAAAATCCTATGCTTACTTAAAGTCAATGCTATAATTTTATCAAATCGCAACTAACAATTAAGTTATCGATTAGTTTATCTCCTATTCTATTATGCTATCGCTTTCAAGTCAATTAGGAAATATAAAATCAAAACTCCAATTTGTTTAAAATGGCTGTACTAATATTCCTTAACATCTTCTAGATTTTCACTAAATTAATACGATTCGGTTTCTTATTAATGTCGTGAAATTAGTTTAAATTCGTATTTTTACAAAAAACGCTCTTGTTTCAACATAATAAAAAGCTCTCTAAGTCTAGCTTAAAGAGCCAAAAAGCAATAATACATTTATTAAAATACTTGATTAATTTTCTCTATCGCGATATCAATTTCTGCTTTTGTGATGATTAATGGAGGAGCAAAGCGAATAACCGTTTCATGTGTTTCCTTACATAAAATTCCTAAATCCTTTAATTTTTCACAGTAAGGTCTAGCTGCTTCCGTTAATTCTACTCCGATAAACAAGCCTTTGCCCCGGACTTCCTTTATACAAGGGTGGGTCATTTCTTTTAAACGGTTTAAAAAATATTCCCCGAGCTCTAATGATTTATCGACAAGCCCCTCTTCTATCATAACATCAATTGCCGCAATCGAAACCGCACATGCAAGAGGGTTACCTCCAAATGTTGAGCCGTGTGATCCCGGATTAAATACTTGTAAAATATCGCGGTTGGCCACAACACATGAAATAGGCATAACACCTCCACCTAATGCTTTACCGAGAATATACATATCTGGGACGACCTGCTCCCAATCACAAGCAAATAATTTTCCTGTTCGTCCAAGCCCTGTTTGGATTTCATCAGCTACAAATAAAACCCTTTGCGACTTACAAATGGAGTACGCTTCTTTTAAATAGCCGTCTGGTGGAATAATGATCCCTGCTTCACCTTGGATTGGTTCAAGGATAAATCCTGCTGTGTTTGGTGTAATCGCTGCTTTTAAAGCATCACAATCACCATAAGGAATTCGTTTTATTCCTGGTAGCATTGGTCCGAAGCCTTTTCGATACTCCTCCTCAGATGAAAGCGAAATTGCCGCTAATGTCCGTCCATGAAAATTCCCAGCACATACAATGATTTCAGCTTGATTTTCTGCAATTCCTTTCACCCGATAACCCCAGCGTCTTATCGCTTTAATCGCCGTTTCAACTGCTTCTGCTCCAGTATTCATAGGTAAAACCATTTCTTTATTCGTCAGCTGACTAACCCGTTCATACCAAGCTCCTAATTGATCATGATGAAATGCCCTTGACGAGAGTGTCACTAAATCCGCTTGCCTTTTAAGCGCTTCGATAATTTTTGGGTGGCGATGACCTTGATTTACGGCAGAATACGCACTTAGCATATCAATATATTTGTTCCCCTCAGGATCTTTCACCCAAATTCCTTCTGCCTCGGAAATGACGATCGGTAAGGGCTGATAATTATTGGCTCCATACCGCTCAGTTTTTTTAATTATTTTTGCTGACTCAAGATTGTTCATTGAAACCTCCTTATGTTCATCATTCCTACTAATCTGTTATTCTTCGATAATCAATAGGAGTAATCAAATCATGGACATTTTATAGTAATCTTTCACCAAACAAAGATCCCATTAGCTCTACTGCTACTGTTGCCGTTTTATTTCGTTCATCTATGATCGGATTTACTTCGACAAATTCGGCTGATGTGATCATTTTTGCTTCTGCTAAAATTTCCATTGCTAAATGACTTTCACGGTAACTTATCCCACCAAGGACAGGTGTTCCTACACCAGGGGCATCGCTTGGATCAAGTCCATCTAAATCAAGTGATAGGTGGACACCGTCTGTTTTATCTTTTAAATAGGATACCGTTTCCTCCATAACCTTTGCCATCCCCATTCGGTCGATTTCATGCATTGTAAAAACTTTAATTCCTTTTTCACGTATTAAAATTTTTTCTCCATCATCTAATGAACGTGCCCCGATAATCACGATGTTTTCTGGTTTGATTTTTGGTGAGTATCCACCAATATGTTTTAAATCGGCATGGCCAATCCCAATGCTCACTGCTAGAGGCATTCCGTGAATATTGCCTGATGGAGATGTTTCACTCGTATTTAAATCACCATGTGCATCATACCAAATGACCCCAAGGCTTTGATAATGCTTTGATACCCCTGCAAGCGTTCCAATGGCAATGCTATGATCACCACCTAATATGAGCGGAAAATCACCTGCTGAAACAACTTGATCGACAGCCTCTGCAAGCTTTGTATTAGCTTTTACAACTGCCTTTAAATATTTTAAATTATCATCTGAAGCTTCCTCATCTTTTCCAGGTCTACCAATTTCAATATCACCTTTATCATGGATTTGATAGCTTAGCTTTTCTAACCGTTCAACAACACCTGCATATCTAATTGCACTTGGCCCCATGTCAACCCCACGACGAGATTGTCCTAAATCCATGGGAACTCCAATAATTGAGATTTTTTTCTTCATTTTCTACACCTCATTTAATTAGAATGTTTTAAAAATAGGTTATTTTGAACGAAATATTATTATGTATTACTTCTTTTAGGAAAGTCCATTCTCCTTTATTTTGCATTAGGTAGACTCATTTTTTCTTCATAGAAACAGAAGGATCGAGCTGTTTAATAAAGGCTGCTAGACAATCTTAGAGGTTAAAGCTAGTTAAGGGTAAAAAGCAGTGATATTTCTCACGGGTAGCTACAAGCTTATTTTGTAAACTATCGATATAGAAACATCAATCGGAGTGAGGATTATGGAAAAGGATGCACTAATTTTAGTTGAGCAACTTGCGTTTAAAAAACAAAAAAGCTATATGCAAAGCCCTTTCCGTTATTTTTTACGAGCTATGCTTGCAAGTATGTTTATCGGTTTTGGTGTTATTGTTGCATTTAAAACAGGAAACTTTTTCTTCATGGAGCATTCCCCACTCGCTTACCCTATTGGGGCTTTAACCTTTGGTGCAGCAATTATTTTAATTGTTTATGGTGGCGGGGACTTATTTACCGGGAATACATTTTATTTTTCCTTTACCGCATTTAGAAAAAAACTCGGCTGGCTAGAGGTGCTAAAGCTATGGTTGTTAAGCTATGCTGGAAATATCATTGGCGCCTGCTTTTTCGCGTTTTTTATTTTCCAGACGGGTCTTTTTTCAGATCCGTCAACAAATAGCTTTCTTTTAACGGTTGCAAACAATAAAGTTCATTTATCAACATCAGAGTTATTTTTTAGAGGTATCTTATGTAATTGGCTAGTTTGCTTAGCATTTTTCATCCCAATGAGACTTGAAGGTGATGGTGCAAAATTATTTACGATGATGCTTTTTGTGTTTTGCTTCTTCATTTCAGGGTATGAGCATAGCATTGCGAATATGTGTACATTCGCGATTGCCTTTGTCTCAAATCCACCAGATAGCTTTACTCTAGCAGGTGTGATTCATAACCTTATACCGGTGACATTAGGAAATGTAATTGGCGGTGGTGTATTGATGGGCTGGATGTATTATTATGTAAACAAGCCGAATTTTGAGGAAAAATGAAGGAGGCAAACTTTTAACATATATGTAGGAACAAAGAACGTTCAACTACACGTTCTTTGTTTTCGTTTTATAGAAATCATTAATTTATATCTCCTAAATATACAGGAGACTTCACATGCTGCAAATAGTGAAGGAGATGCTTTGTTATGCCTTTAGGATATACCCTATATTGAGAGAGAGAATGAATTGGGATCCATTCAATTCCTACTTGATGACTATCAGGATTAATCGCATGTTTATAACTAGTTAAATCATTGTTTAGATGACAAACAAAATAAAATTCAACTTGATGAAAATCAAAATCAAATGAAGCATGCTCATGATTTTTTCCAATATACTCACGAATATGTAGGAGCTCGCCAACCTCTACTCTCTGGCCCACTTCCTCCATGCACTCTCTTATTAACGCCTGATGAATCGTCTCACCATGCTCCTGACCACCGCCAGGAAAAAGGAAAAAGAATCCATCCTCGTCTTGATTTTTTGTTAATAATACCTTTTCCTCATGAATAATAATTGCTTTTGCAGAATTTCGAATATGCATAGTACACCCCCAAATTCCCTATTATACTATTTTTTTCATTGTCACATTTCCCTTAATTCATTTCCTACAAAAAAGAGGTTGGGACAAAAGACTTTCAACATAAGAAAAATCCGAACTATAATTCGGAATTCTGCATTAAACTTCGTGTCTTTTTTTAAGTGGCAATACTTGTATACATTGTTGCTTTTTACTTGTAGTCGTTCTGGTTGATTTCCACTGCAGTACTCGCTTTCCGCAGGGTGGGTGGTGAGCCTCCTCGGTGTAAATCTGCTTAGGTCTCACCTCTCCTACGCATCCCGCAGGAGTCTCGCAATCAGCTCCAATCAACCTTAATAAAGTTTGCACCAAAAACCGACCTCTTCGTAAAGAGGCTTTTCTTTTATAGTTTTTTGCAATAAGCAACGTTCGGTTTTCATTAGAAATATTTTCGTTATGTCCCAGCCACTTTCGTGTAGGTGAAATAATCTATTTTACTTTTCTCGTATTATATCCTTGTTCACCATAAGGCTGATAATGCTCTAACCATTTCTCCTCAAGCTTTTCTAATTCCCTTTTTTCATCAAAATAGCCTTCCTTTTTCTTTTTAAGCTGTTCAAGTGTCGTAATCTCGAAGGCATCTGCACCGTATTTATTCCAATCCTCTTGTAGCTCCCTTACAACATACACGCCATTTTCGAGCGAAAATTTTAGGCCATTTAATGTTTTCATATTTCTCGTACTTGCAATAAATCTTTTTCCATTTCTTTTATTTAAAATTTGAAATACCCCTGCAATAACCGGAGTTTCCTTATATAATCGCTTTAGTTCTTTTCTTTGGTCCATTCTGTTTCCCTTCCTTATAGGCTATTTTTTCAACCAATAACTGCTGCCATCCTGTTTGCGATCTAAAAATCCATATTCAATTAAATATCTTCTTATTAGTACATAATCATCAAAATATCGTTTTAATCGAATATTTAATTCCTTTTCCGTATATGTTTGATCATGCTCTAAGCTGCTAGCAATTTCCCTGAGCACAACAATTTTTTGTTTTTCCTTTGCCGGAAACTTCGTTAACTGCTCTTTATTTTCTGTAAAGTATTTTTGAATAATTGACTCCTTTTCATCTGTCGTAATATTGTACCTATCATCGACCATTGTTGCCGTTTTATGAGGTGGAACGAATGCAGGTGCATGCTTATCTTTTTCCTTTAATAGCTCCATCATCGCTAAAAACATCTTCGCCTGTCGCTCCTTTTCCTTTAAAGCAAAGCGATGATGTCTAATCGTTGCTGCACTACCTATCCCCATCTCCTTTTGTACTTCCTTATCACTTTTCCCTTGATAAAATAAGCGAAGTAATTTATTTTGATGCTCTGTTAACCCCGTTACCTTTTTATCAAGCGTAAGAAAATAATCAAATACGGAGTGGTGAGCTGTTTCAATATGAACCTTCATAAACCTTTCCGCTTCATACAATCTCCCCTCATATGGATAAATCATTCCTTTATCAATTTTTTCTCCACATAGTAAACACGTATATGAATCTGGGGCTTCTTTAAAACCTTGTTTAAGCTCGTCAATTGAAGCTTCCCAAAACTCCTCATTATGCTCCATCATTAAACACTTCCGTCCATTTTTCATTTCAAACAAACAAATAATCAATTCGTTTGTTATTTTATAAACATATTAATTTAATGTTTGTTATTTGTCAAATCCATCTTATTATTAGGTTATGATTGTTCATATTACTGGAATAAGGTGCTAGGAGAATTTATTTAAAGTATAAGTGGATTATATGGATAAGAAATTATAAGTTGGTAGGTAAGATAATTTGATGTGATTTACTCTTGTTATTTTGAAGTGATATTTATGACGAAGAGGGATCGCAGTTGCTATTCTAAAAGGCAGGGAAATTATTCCATTTGAAACAAATAGACAAAATTATTAAAATTAATAAATTTTCTAAAGAGAGATAACCTAAGTAATAAAGGAGGGAAATTGTAATGGAAACAGAACATAATATTCGTTTAACTTCTGCAGAACTTTCAAGCTTATGGTCAAATTACTTAATGGATAGTATGTCTATTTGTGTATTTACATATTTTCTGGAAAAGGTAAATGATTCGGAAATAAAGCCGATAATTAAACAAGCATTGAAAATGTCATCAGAGCATATCGAAATCATTAAAAAGATTTTTAGCGCTGAAGGAATTCCCCTTCCTAAAGGGTTCACAGATGAGGAGGTAAACCCACATGCTCCTAAATTATTTCAAGATACATTTTTATTAAATTATGTGAAGCACATGACTAAAGGTGGCCTTTCTTTATATGGTGCAATACTACCAAATATCGTAAGGAAAGACATAAGAGAATATTATTCAAGTTGTCTTGCTTCAACTACTGAATTATATAATGAGACAACATCTATTTTATCCTCTAAAGGAATTGAAATTAGACCACCGTTTATTCCATATCCAAAAGATGTAGAGTTCGTTGAAAAACAAAGCTTTTTAGCAGGCTGGTTTGGAGAGCAAAGATCATTGACTGGTCAAGAAATTATGAATCTCTTTACTAATATTCAAACAAATAAACTTGGAGAAGCATTAGTAATCGGTTTTGGCCAAGTAGCAGGTTCTGTAAAGATTCGTGATTATATGCTACGTGGTAAAGAAATTTCTAAAAAACATATTGCCATTTTCTCAAAATATTTAAATGCAGATGACCTACCATCCCCCATGACTTGGGATCATGAAGTTGAAGCTTCTACAGAAGCACCATTTTCCGATAAGCTAATGATGTACCATGTCGGTGTAATGAATGCTTCAAGTGTTGGAAATTATGGGGTAGCAATATCAATGAGTCAACGAAGAGATATTGCATCTGTTTATGTAAGGCTTTCTGCTGAAATTGGGAAATATGCGGAAGATGGAATAAATATTATGATTGATAACGCCTGGTTAGAAAGACCACCACAAAACATTGACAGGGATGCTTTGATAAAACGCAAAGAAAACTAAATATTTACACCGAAAAGGCTACATTTTAACCTGTTCTTCATTTCAATTTGTCAAGCGTAATAGCTGTTAAATATAGGGGATAAATTAATCTCTTTATCCTCTTACTTGTTTCCTTATGTTACATAACTTGTACTAATGAGAAAAGTTTGCCAAATCAATCTTATTTTTATAAACAAAAACAGAGATAATGCAGAATCCTTCCATATTTTTAGCTTCTTGGTTAGTATATCTCACCGAAAATTTCTTGAAGGCTGTTTTTGCAATTGGAAAAATACGATAAAAGTAGTTTTCCCACTTCAAATCTTAAGCATTATTTCGCTCGATATCCACAATTCGGACAAGATGTTAGCATATCATTAAATTTATAATGACAATTCGGACAATCAATATTATTACGGAGCTTCTTTACCATCTCCTCATGCTCGTTTAGCTTTGCTAAAATCATTTTCTGATTATGTAATAAAAGATTAAGTAAAAATAGGATGAGAGCAATACTTCCCCCAAAGGTTCCGATACTTATGAATTTTAAAAAGGACCCTGTAGAAAATCCTACAATCAAACTGACGGTTACTACGATTATCGCAACATAAAAAGCGATTTTCCCCATTGCTTGTCCCCCCATTTCCTATTTGCACTAACCAAAATATTCCACTTACAACTTCGATTTTAACTGTTTTTCTGTTATTCTAAAATAGGTAAAAAAGGAGGCTACTAGTTTGAATGTAAACGAGTTTCAAAAATGGGTAAAGGATTATTATGAAGGTAGAGGCTGGTCTGAATTAGATATCTTTATTCGCATTGGTTTTTTAGCTGAAGAAACCGGTGAGGTAGCAAGGGCCATTCGTGCTCTTGAAATTGGTCGGGATCGACCTGATGAAGCAATTGGATCATTAGCAGAGCAAAAACAGGAATTGGTTGAGGAGCTTGGGGATGTTTTAGGAAACCTCATTGTCATTGCAAACAAATACGATATTTCCTTAGAGGAAATTTTTCAATCTCATCGCAAAAAGCTAGAAAAACGTTATGAACTTACAAAATAATCAAATCAATACATATGAAAAAGGAGCACCCGTTATGTAGTGCTCCTTTTTCATATTATCTTTGAAATTGTACTCGATGCAAATTCGCGAAAATTCCTTCTCGTTCGATTAATTCATCATGTGTACCTTGTTCAGCAATTCCGTCCTCTGTTACAACGACAATTCGATCAGCATTACGAATTGTTGCTAAACGATGGGCGATCACAAGAGTTGTTCGATTTTTCGAAAGCTCTGTTAACGCCTGCTGAATAATCATTTCTGTTTCGGTATCTAATGCAGATGTCGCTTCATCTAAAATTAAGATTGGTGGATTTTTTAAGAACATCCGAGCAATCGCAATCCGCTGCTTTTGTCCACCTGATAGCTTCAACCCTCGCTCACCTATTTGTGTATCATAGCCAAATGGAAGGGAGTCAATAAAGCTTTCTAGGTGAGCCCGCTTTGCCGCTTCTTCAATTTCTTCCTGGGTTGCATCTAATTTTCCATATGCAATATTTTCTCTTAACGTACCAGTAAATAAAAAGACATCCTGCTGAACAATTCCGATTTGTGAACGAAGGGATTGCTTCGTCATATCCCGAACATCAATGCCATCAATTTTAATCGCGCCGTTATCGACATCATAAAAACGGGGGATGAGTGAGCAAATTGTTGTTTTCCCTGCACCTGATGGACCAACAAAGGCAACTGTTTCACCAGCTTTTATCGACAAATCAATTCCCTTCAAAACCGTTTTATGCTCATCATAGCCGAAGCTAACATCCTCAAAGCGAATATCCCCACGAAGAGTAGCTACTTCAACTGCATCCTTCGTATCAACCACATCCGGGTCTGTATCGATAAGCTCAGTGAAGCGTTTAAAACCTGCCATTCCTTTCGGATAAAGCTCCATTAAGGCACTAATTTTATCTATTGGTTTAAACAATACGTTAACATAAAGGACGAACCCAACTAGCTCACCATATGATAGCTGATTCGTGTAGCTTAACCACGCGCCGACAACCAATACTGCAAGTGTTACAAACCGTGTCATCATATAAATACCAGATAAGCTAAAGGACATGATTTTATAACCACGTAGCTTTGCCTTACGAAACTTTTGGTTATTTGCTTGGAAACGTTGGTTTTCAAACGTTTCATTTGTGAATGATTGAACGACACGCACACCTGATACACTGTCCTCAACTCGTGAATTGACATCAGCAATTTCACCGTACATTTTCTTCCAAGCACGATTCATTCTTAAGTTGCTAACGACCATAAGCCAGCCTAAAAACGGAAGAATAATTAATGCAACAAAGGCAAGCTTCACATTAATCGAAAACATAATCCAAAATGCCCCAACAAATGTCATAACCGAAATAAATAAGTCCTCTGGTCCATGATGGGCAAGCTCACCAATATCCATTAAATCATTCGTAATTCTACTCATAATATTTCCTGTTTTCGTATTATCGAAAAACTTAAATGACTGCTTTTGCACATGCTGAAACAATTGTCTTCTCATATCTGTTTCGATATTAATTCCAAGCATATGTCCCCAATAATTGACGATATACTGCAAAAAAGTGCTAAGTATATACAATAACAATAACGTAATACTTATTGTAACAATCATTGACCAATTTTCAGTTGGCAACAATTTATCAATAAACCATTGCACGGCTAACGGAAAGGCTAATTCAAAAAGCGCAACAATGATCGCACTGCTAAAGTCAATGATAAACAACTTTTTATGTGGTAAATAAAAGCTAAAAAATCGCCTTAACATCTTCTTTTTTCTCCTTTTATTTTTCTATTAAATACCTATTATATTATCAGTAAATAAAAAAATATGATATGAAAAAGTTGTTTCAATGAAAGAACAAGCGATATAATAAAGTGAATTTACACGGAGAAAGGAGAAAACATTTTGACAATTTTTAATGGGTACATCGGTACATATACGAAAGGTGATAGTAAAGGAATCTATAGCTTTACATTAGATACTGAGGCAAAACAAATTAGCAACGTCAAGGCTGTTGCCGAATTGAACAATCCTACATATGTCAATATTAGCAACGATAACAAAGTACTTTACGCTGTTGTTAAGGAAGGTGATAAAGGAGGAGTTGCTTCATATGCGATTAATAACCAAACTGGTGAATTAACAGAATTAAGTCGCCAAGTAACAGAAGGTGCATCTCCATGTCACGTAAGTGTTGACAAAAACAATCAACAGGTTGTCACAGCTAATTATCATCGTGGAACTGTTGAAGCTTATCTCGTCAATGAAGACGGAACAGTTAACCGTTCAACATCAATCATGCAGCATGAAGGACAAGGTCCACATGAGAGACAGGAAAAACCACATACACATTTCTCTGGCTTTACTCCTGATGAAAAATTTGTTGTTGCCGTTGATTTAGGGATCGACAAGGTCATTACGTATAAAATTGATAACGGTGCACTAACTGAAGCTCACACTCTATTAGTAAAAGCAGGTAGCGGCCCTAGACATATTACATTCCATCCAAATGGAAAATATGCATATGTCATGACTGAGCTAAGCAACGAAGTTATTGCTTTAAGCTATAACGCAGAAACTGGCATTTTCACAGAATTACAATATATCGCAGCAATCCCAGAAGATTTCACTGAAAATAGTCAAGGTAGCGCAATTCATATTACTTCAGACGGTCGTTTCGTCTACGCTGGAAATCGTGGTCATAACTCAATCGCAGTATTCCGCGTAAACGAGGAAACTGGTGAATTAGCTCTAGTTGAATACACTTCAACTGAAGGTAATTGGCCACGTGACTTTGCCCTTGATCCAACCGAAAGCTTCATCGTTGCTTCAAATGAAGAAAGCGGAAATCTTGTATTGTATGCTCGTGATAAAGAAACTGGGCGTTTATCTGTCATTCAATCAGATGTAGCAGTACCATATCCAGTTTGCGTAAAGTTTTTACATGCATAAAAGATAATTTGAACCGCTCGGATATTGTTTTCCGAGTGGTTTTTCTGTGTTCGTAAACTTTGTTGACTTTTACTTGTCGTTTTTGTTTGACTTCGCTACAGTACTCGCTTTCTGCGGAGTAGGTATTGAGCTCCTCTCGTAAACACATTTCACATCAATAGAAAAGGCTAGCTGTTCATAGTAAACAGTTAGCCTTTAATCCATTATTTGTTTGCATTCTTTATTGCATCAGCAATTTGAACAGTACGTTTTGCTTGGTGCTTAACCGCTGCTTCAACGTTTTCTTTCATTTTTCCATTTTGGTCGACTGTGACACTTGTCCCGTATGGATTTCCACCAGCTTCAAATAATATTGGGTCTGTATAACCAGGTGCTGCAACGATCGCTCCCCAATGATACATAGTCGTATATAATGATAAAATCGTTGCTTCTTGACCACCATGAGAGTTTTGTGCAGAGGTCATGGCACTTACAACTTTATTGACAAGCTTCCCATTAAACCAAAGTCCACCTGTTGTATCTAAGAATGCTTTCATTTGTGAAGGCATGTTTCCAAATCTTGTTGGAACACTGAAAATCATCGCATCTGCTTCTTCTAAATCGTTTAAAGTGACTTCTGGTACATCCTTTGTTGCATCATAATGAGCTTTCCACGCTGGGTTTGATTCGATCGCAGCTTGTGGCGCTGTTTCCGGTACCTTAAACACCTTTACATCCGCACCAGCCTCCTTACCACCTGCTTCAGCCCATTGTGCTAGCTGATAATTTGTTCCTGTTGAACTGTAGTAAATAACCGCTAATTTTACGTTTGCCAATGCATTCATCTCCTTTATTTTTTAAAAGCCCAAACATAGTATGTCAATTTTATGCTTTTTTAAACAAAGAAGGATAAAATTAGAAAAAGGGCTGCTGTTTTCATACACTAATTTAGAGGTGCGATGTAAGTTATTTTTGATTCACCCTTCTCGCTTTCCACACTTCTTTTAGTGACCATCCTCGGCAACATAGGTTAGGTTATTTTAGATAACTTATATAATAAACTCTTAAAAAGGCGTATAAAGACCCTTTTTTCTAAAAAAGGTTACGCATATGACATTTCCAACAATTCACTAACCGTTACAAGCTGATAGCCTTCTTCAACAAGCTCGGCTACAAGAAGCCGAACTGCCTCTATCGATTGTGAGCGATCGCCAAATCCATCATGAAAAATTAGAATGCTGCCATTACGAATATGACCTTTAGACTTTTCTACGATAAACTGGACACCTGGCTGCTCCCAATCTAATGCATCTCCATTAAGTGCACCGATTGTCTTATACTGAAATCTTTCAACAATCTTTTTTGTTTCCTCGTTATAATCTATGTAAGGTG
This sequence comes from Metabacillus sp. 22489, assembly GCF_052044855.1. Taxonomy (NCBI): domain Bacteria; kingdom Bacillati; phylum Bacillota; class Bacilli; order Caryophanales; family Bacillaceae; genus Metabacillus; species Metabacillus sp. 22489. The sequence goes on along the minus strand of NZ_JBQENT010000012.1, from coordinate 94,766 downwards.
GACGAAATAAAACAGGCTGCTTTCCTGTTAATTGTGTAATAAGCTTTTCCGTTTTTTCTAACTCAAGATAACATTCCTCTTCACTTAATTTCGTTAAGCCAGGATGAGTAAATGTATGGTTTCCAATTTCATGGTTTTGCTCAAATACTTCAGCTACAACCTCAGGATGCTTCTCCATTTGTTCCCCAATCATAAAAAAGGTTGCTTTACCTGATACTTGCTGGAAAATCTCTAATAATTGCTTTGTATATAAAGGATTTGGTCCGTCGTCAAATGTAAATGCTATTGCTTTACGGTCGGTTTTAACCTCATTAATAATCCCTAGGCTATTAGTCATTGTAGATACTCCCCCATTTTCGTTCATTTACGACATCAATCTATCTATAAAAAAGAATTAACATCATAACCTTTTTCGTTACTTTAATAATTTAATTCGACAGTGCAAAAGATGATTCCTTCTGTTTAAATCGTATTCTTTTAACATTGAGTTAGTAAACAACTAAGAAAATAAACAAAAAGACTTGGTTTAAATCCAAGCCTTTCTCATACTTCAGTTTTTGTAAATAGCGAACTCTTTACATCTTGCATTCGCTCTGTTCATTTTCTTAATTGGTGGATAGCATTTGCTGACTCAATGAAAACTGCTTGCTCCTGTGCCTCAATACAAAGCTCTGCCACTCGAAAAGCATGCTCCTGTGTCATTGCATTTTCTGTGTTATTTAAGCAATCCAAAATAAATTCACCGAAAAACGGGAATCCGACCTTACCTGATAGCTCAAAGTGCTTTTCCCCTGAATGATTGACTAAATAAAGGTGGTTAGATGACCCATCACGGCCGATATCGATATATTTTCGTACTTCTATATAACCATCTGTCCCTAAGATTGTCACCCTGCCATCACCCCATGTGCCAAGCCCGTCTGGTGTTAACCAATCAACACGGAAATAAAAGGTTGCTCCGTTATCAGCAACTAATGTCGCATCTCCGAAATCTTGAAAATCCGGATAATCCTTCATGCTATAATTTGCAACCTTACTGTGTAAAACTACGGCATCCTTCGCACCTGAAAAATGTAGAAACTGTTCAATTTGATGACTTCCTATATCACAAAGAATCCCGCCAAATTTCTCAGGATCAAAAAACCAATCTGGTCGTTGAGAAGGATTTGCTCGATGAGGACCAGTACCAATTACTTGAACAACTCTCCCAATCGCACCCTCCTCAATTAATTGTCCTGCATACACTGCACTTTCTACATGTAATCTTTCACTATAGTAAATTCCCCATTTTAACCCTGTTTCAGCAACCTTTTTTCTTGCTGCTGTTACTTGCTCTAGCTTTGTAAATGCCGGTTTATCGACAAAATAATGCTTTCCACTATCTAAAACGCGAAGGCCAAGCGCACCTCTCTCAGAAGGAATATTGGCTGCTGCCACGAGCTTGATCGATGGATCTTGGAAAATCTCCTCTTCAGAAGCTGCGATTACGACATCGTTATAAATCTCACAAAATTTAGCGACCTTCTTATCATCAGGATCATAAACCGCTACAAGCTCTCCACCAGCCTCAATTAATCCATTACACATTCCATAAATATGACCGTGATCTAATCCAATAGCTGCAAATTTGAATTCCCCTTCATTTACAACTTTGTGAACACGACCTTTTGGTGCATAATTCATCCCATCTTTGCGATCCATCTATCATTCCCCTTTACGTTTCACAAAATAACTCCCATCCAAAACGCGTGACATCATAATTTAATAGAGTTTTCCAAACCGAAATATAAAGTGCTTCAAATAAACTCTTGAAGGATTACTCGTATTTCCCACCTGTTGTAATCGTATTATCTGTAAAATTATCAATAGATGTTGTCTTTTCATAAAAATGTGTTGCATACTTTAATAATCCTTCCCTGGAATAGAAAGGACTATCAGCGGTTAAAGGTAGTTTTACCGTTTTTCCTAAGCTTGCCGATTGGTAAATCGCTGTGATCAATTCAAGGGTCCGTCTTCCTTGAATACCATCCACTAAAACTTTCTTTTTACCTTGGACAGCTTGCAAAACATCATGTATTTGACCTGGATGTCCTTCATGCTTGAGGTTTTCTTGCTCCAAGTATAAAGCTTGGATTTTCCGTTCTAATTCCAAGTCATCTTCAGGAAAGCCATTTTGTTTTGATTTTGAAGCCTTTACTTTCCAAGGAACAGAGACACGAGCATTTTTACCTTGAAAGATTAATTGCTGCTCCTCTCCATGATGAATAACAGAGCTTGTAATTTGCACTAAGCTCCCATCATCATATTTACCAATTGCAATGGAAATATCCTCAACCTCTGCATTTTCATGAGCAGCATTACTCATAATTGCTGTTATTTCTTTTGGCATTCCATTCATCCATTGAAAAATATCAATATGATGGACAGCATGGTTTAAAGTAGGTCCCCCACCTTCTTTTTCCCATGTGCCTCGCCACCATAAATCATAATAGCTAAACCCTCGCCACCAATAGGAATCAACTTGAGTATGAACGATCGGTCCCATTAATTTAGAATCAAGGATCGCTTTAAGCTTCATCATTGGTGATAGAAATCGATTTTGTGAAACAATCGAAAGGATATTTCCCGTCTTTTTTGCTGCTGTATTCATTGCATCACATTCCTCCAATGAGGAGGCCATCGGTTTTTCGACAAGAACATGCTTGTTTGAATGTAATAGCTTAATAGCGATTTCTGCATGGGTATACGGTGGTGTACAAACAGAAACTAAATCAATGGTTGAATCGTTGACGACTTTTTCATAATGCTCATAAATTTCTACATCTAAGTGAAATCGTTCTGCTAGATTTTTGGCCTTTTCTGGATAAATGTCACAAATTGCAACAATTTTACATTGTTCATGAAACTGTAAATAGCTGTTAATATGTGCGGATGAAATTGCTCCAGCACCAATAATCGCAACATGTATCATAAAATTATACCCCTTTGTTTAAGACGTTTAAAAATCCAGGAAAGAAAATGTTTTAGCAGCCCACAATTCTCCGAAAATATAAGAAGTCTTTTCACCTCCTTAAAATCGGGTGATGCTTTTCTTTTCCAAATTAGACCCCAGAATAAGCCATAAATCCACCATCAACAGGGACACTAATCCCTGTTACAAAACCACTTGATGACTGATCAGCTAGCCAAAGTAACGTCCCTAATAGGTCCTCAGGGTTTCCAAGTCTTCTCATTGGCGTATGGGAAAGAATCTTTTCTGTTCTTTCCGTATTCGTGCCATCCTCATTTTTTAATAGCTTTTCGTTTTGCTTTGTCAGAAAGAAGCCTGGTGCTATTGCGTTTACCCGAATTCCCATTTCAGCGACATGGACGGCGAGCCATTTTGTGAAATTTTCAATCCCTGCTTTTGCCGCACTATATGCTGGAACCTTCGTCATTGGGCTTGGAGCACTCATTGATGAAATATTAATGACTGAGCCGTTTTTTCCTATCATTCTTTTCATAAAAATTTGTGTTGGAATAAGCGTCCCAACAATATTTAAATTAAAGACAAATTGAAATCCTTCTGTCGTTAAATCAAAAAATGTTGCAACCTCTTGATTCTGTAAATCTGCTAACGAAAAAATTTCCTTTGTTGTAATTCCCTTTGGATGATTTCCCCCTGCACCATTAATTAACAGATCACACGCCCCATATTGCGCAAACACTAGTTCATCCGCTTTTTCAACACTTTCCCGCTCAAGTACATTGCATTCAACAGCTAACGCTTCTCCTCCCATGTCTTTAATCTCATTTACGACAGCCTCAGCCTTTTCATAGGTTCGATTTAGAACCGCTACCTTCATCCCTTGTCTTGCAAGCTCTTTTGCCATACAGCCGCATAAAACACCACCGCCACCTGTAACAACTGCCACTTTTCCAGCTAAATTCTCATAGATCGGTAACATTTTTCATCCCATTCCCTTTCCAAGCAAACTATTTATCCTTCAAAAAAAATCGTAGTCTCATACTTACTACTATCCTTTTTAAACGCTTACAAATATATTATCATGAAACCCCTTGTTATTTTATTGATGGCGAAAAGCACGGGCAAGCTACTCTATCATTTTCCCCATTTTCTTTTTAATTTCTAATGATACTAGTATGGTGAAAATAAGTGAATCCTGCTATCCACTTTCTAGTTAGCGACCATTAGGGGCAGAGTAATCACAGGCTTTAACGAAAATGATCAACCTCTCCCCCACTAGTTCATTGCTTATTTAAAATAAGTTGGAAAGCGTTCCTTTAGAAAATCCTTTTCAATAACAACTAAACGTAAATGCTCGCTCATAACAGCTTCTGCCTTAGCTGGTTCATTGCTTTTAATTAATTGTAAAATATTTTTGTGCTGAGAAATAATAACAGACCAATCTAAAGGCGATGTTAACCGTAACAAGCGTAAACGATTAAAGTGAGTATTCATTTGGCGTAGCATTTCCCATGTCCTTTGTTTTCCACAGCCAAAGAAGATGATTTTATGAAATTCATCATCTAGTTCAAACTGTTTTAAAAAATTCCCTCTCTCCACAAGCTTTTCTTGTAAGATAAGATTTGTCTCTAATTGAAAAATGTCATCCTCAGATAATGATTCACATGCCAAACGAACGACTGCTTTTTCGATATTTTCACGAACAAATCTCGATTCCTCAACATGTGCTAAATCAATTTTTGAAACAACTGTCCCTTTTTGCGGGTAGATATCAAGTAACCCCTCCTGAGCTAATTGTAAAAACGATTCACGAACAGGAGTCCGACTTACCTTTAATTGCTCTGCAATCTCTTTTTCTGACATCTTCACTCCAGGCTCTAGCTCTAATGTGAAGATTTTTTCTCTTAAAGTTTGGTAGATAAATTGCTTTGTTGATCCATTATTCCTACTACCATTCGCTGATAAATCCAACATCTCCCACCTCATTATTTTTCATTCCGTTCCAAAAAATACCTCCTTCATACTAGTATGGTACTTTTCATTCTATTATAGTGATTATTCATATGTCGTTCAATCATATCGTTTTTTATAGACAAAGCAGCATACGCTCCTCAAGGCTAGTAAACAATCGCTTTACCTCATTTTTAATATGATATCTCTGTTTCATAAGAATATCCGTATTCAAAAAGGCAACTTTCTATCCCACATTATCTTGCTCATAAATTTGGAAGTATAGTAGATTTAAGCTTACTCTCCTCCTGCTTCTTTTCCTTCTCTAAATAATCCCATAATCCCCAAATATACATAATGCCTAATGCCCGATCATAAAGTCCGTATCCTGGACGACACTCTTCATCAAAAATATGTCTTCCGTGATCAGGGCGGGCATATCCGGTATAGTTGATATCATGGTAGGCTTTAACTATTCCAGTTATATCAACAGATCCATCCTTTGTTCGATGAGAGGTTTCAATAAAATCGCCATTTTCAAATCTTTTTACATTTCGAATATGTGCAAATGGAATCCTCTCACCAAATTCTTTTATCATCTCAACGATATTATTATTTGCAGCTGCTCCTAATGAACCACTACAGAGCGTGACACAGTTAGAAGGACTATCAATTAAATGTAATAATCTTCTAATATTTGCTGCTGATGTAATAATCCGCGGTAAGCCAAAAATCGGCCATGGTGGATCATCAGGATGAATCGCCATTTTCACATCATGTCTTTCTGCAACCGGAATGATTTCCTTTAAAAAGTAATGAAGATTATTCCATAAATCCTCAGTCGTTACGTTCCTATATGCCGCAAATAATTTTTCAAGGTGACTTAATCGCTCCGGCTCCCAGCCTGGCATCGTAAAATCCGGATTATTCGCAACCTTTGCAACGAGCTCCGACGGATCCATATTTTCCACCATTTGATTTTCGTAAAAAAGGGCAGTTGAACCATCAGACATCTCCTTAAATAATTCAGTTCGTGTCCAATCAAAAACCGGCATAAAATTATAGCAAATGACTTTCACGCCGACACTTGCTAGCTTTTCAATTGTTCGTTTATAGTTTTCAATATATTCATCTCTTGTTGGTAAACCTAGTTTTATATCCTCATGTACATTAACGCTTTCAACAACATCAATATGGAAGCCATGCTCATTTATCTCCTGCTTCACCTCAAGAATTTTTTCCATCGGCCATTCACAGCCAACAGGAAGATCATGAAGCGACCATACAATTCCTTCCACACCGGGAATTTGCTTAATATGCTTTAATGATACGGAATCATTTCCGTTTCCAAACCAACGAAATACCATTTTCACTCTCTATCTTCCTCCTAATTAGCACAAGTTGAGAAAACAATCTCATCTATAGTTAGTTTATGCGCGAATCATTTAATATATTTTTCTATGTTTTTCATCCTCGATCCCGGATTTGCGGAAAAAGTACGTATTGATTTTATCCCGCCATTCTGTTGCATTTTTTAGCTGTCTTTCAAGTCTTTCTAGTACATTGTGATAAATAGCCTGATCGATATCACCGTCTAGTTCACTAAACATCGCTTTTAATTTTTCCACCTGCTCTACACCTGCAAAATGTGTATCATAAATATGCTGGATAACCGTCTTCCCTGAATGTAACCGATGAGTATAAGGAACATGATGGAAAAATAATAAAAGCTCATCAGGACATGTTTCAAGAGATTCATAGAATGCACTATTTGGTGGGAAATATTGATTCGTATATCCTGTACCAGTAGCGGACGTTCTATCAACACCGATCCCATCTCGATCCGCATAATGATATGTTCCCCAGACAGAATATTCATAGCCATCAATATTAGGACCATAATGATGACCAGGGTTTATCATCCAACCAACCCCAAGTGGTGCAGTATAATTTTCATATATTGGCCATGAGCTCATTAGCATGTTCAATATCGTTTCCTTAACATTTGGCTTATGACCAAATGTTGCTGTGATCCATTCCTCGGCAATTTCTTCTGATGTTAATTCCGGGTTCCAAATTAACCGGCCATAGCCGTATAAATTTGCTTGTGCGAGCGTATTTCCAGTCCAATTTTGGTCATTTCCAATATTTGAGACAGCTGCTACCCCACTATATTTAAATTGAAATAACGAACCATCGACAATTCTTTTCACCTCTGAATTTTTACCGTCAGCAAAGGTGTCAAAATCTAACACTTCCTTCCATTGTGGAACAAGATAACAAAGATCAATTTGTTGACCTGTATACTCCTGAGCCACTTGAAACTCAATAATCTGATTCGTTTTACTCATCGCACCAAATAATGGGGAAACCGGCTCACGAACTTGGAAATCCATTGGACCATTTTTCACCTGTAAAATAACATTTTCTAAAAACTTGCCATCAAGGGGCTTAAAATGATCATAGGCTGCTTTTGCGCGATCTGTTGATCGATCACGCCAATCCTGCAGGCAATTATAAACAAAGCAACGCCATATGACGACTCCACCAAAAGGCTGTAGCGCCTTTGCCAAAACATTTGCCCCTTCAGCATGATCACGGTTATATGAAAAAGGTCCAGGACGGTGCTCTGAATCAGCTTTGACGACAAATCCTCCAAAGTCTGGTATGTATGAATATATTTCCTCTGCTTTCTCCTTCCACCATGCTTCAACATCAGGATTCAATGGATCCGCTGTATCAAGATCGCCAAGCTCAATTGGACTTGCATAATTGATCGATAAGAACGTTTTGATCCCGTAGGCTCGAAAAATATCCGCTACCTTTGCAACATCAGGAAGAAAGTCCTCTGTTATTAATTTTGTTTCAACCTTAAATACATTTACATTATTAATCGAAATCGCATTTATCCCGACAGAGGAAAGTAGACGCGCATAGTCCTTTATCCGTTCCCAGTCACCAATAAATTGATTATCTGCATAAAATATCGAATTGCCCGAGTAGCCCCGTTCAATCGTTCCATTCATATTGTCCCATTGATTGATCATTCTAAATTGATTTCTTGGATTTTCAATTATGTCAACACTTTGTAGTTCTTCCTGCTGTGCCATCTTTCTTAATAAATGAAACGCAGCATATAAAACACCTTTATCCTGTTTTCCTAATAGGTAGAGCTTATTGCAGCTGTTGTCATTTATAGCTTTGATTATGTAACCGTCATCATTTACTTGTTCAAAAACAACAGGATGAATGACATCCTCATATAAATGAACATCCTCAGCTGTAGCTAAAATAATCGCTGATGATTGTTGTGGATTCGTTGAAACAGATGGTGTATGACCAAGTAAAGATGTTAGTCCCTTCTGCAATTCCCTTAAAGCTGACGTCTTAATCGGAGAGTCTTCTGCTACTACTATGCTGTGGCAATATTTTTGATACTGCTCAATCCAGGCTTCTTCCTCAATTTTTCTATATTGTAACCAACAATGATAACTAACATTAGATCTAAGTTCGTCCGTGATATTCAGTTTACTCATGTTATTCCCCTTCCCTGCTTTGCTCCGTAGAATTAAAAAGCACATGCTCCATGAACATTTACCCCATTTTCCCTTAGCAACTCCAAACTAATTATACTAGTATGGTAGTTATAGACCATTATAGTTTATGTTTTATGAATTTTCAACCAATTGTTTCCCCATATATCTTTATAGGCAAAAAAAGAGCATCATACATGCTAGTAACAATGCTCTTTTTCAATCTATTAAAATTGTATAATTGCTTTTGTACTTTGATTTGTTAATAAAACTTGCAGGAAATGCTGTCTATAGCAAAAATTTGCTGATCATTTTTAATCCTTTAGCATTTCAATTTCATTAACATTTGTACTTTTACGATATTGACTAGGTGTTTGTCCATCATATTCTTTAAATAGTTTAATGAAATATTTAGATGTACTATAGCCAACCTTTTCTGCTATTTCCGACACAGATAAATTTGTAAACAGCAATAGCTTCTTTGCCTTCTGTAATCTCATTCTTGTTACATACTCACTGAATGTCATATTCACCTGCTCTTTAAACAAGGCACTAAAATAACTAGGGTTTAAATGAACAAACTGTGCGACATCCTTTAACGTAAACGGTTCTTCTAAATGCTGATCAACAAACGCAATCGCCCTTGTAATCGGCGTTTCCTCTTCTGTATCCGTTCCCTTTATTTCGGCTAATTTTTCATCGACAACCTTTTGTAGCTTTCCTTCTCGTTCACGCTTAGCTTGTTCATTTAATGCATGTTCAACAGCTTCAATTAACTTTCTTTTCGTTAAAGGCTTTAACAAATAATTCAGAACACCTAATTGTAAAGCTTCCCTTGCGTAATCAAATTCTGAATAAGCAGATATGATGATCACGACTAAATTTTTCCCTTCTTCTTTAAGTAGCTTCAACATTTCAATTCCGCTAATCTCTGGCATTGAAATATCCGTCAGCAAGATGCTAACTTTTTTCTGTCTGAGAATCGGGATGGCTGTCTCTGCACTGTCTGCACTAATAATTTCATATTTCCCTTCACTCCAGCTTTCTAGAGTCTTTTTTAAACCTTCACGTGTTTTTGGCTCATCATCAACTATCAAAATGGTTTTTTTTAGCATTAGTAAGCCCCCCTTTATTCGACTTAACTATCCGTAAAATCGAATCTATCTCGATCAATTGGTACTTCGAAGGTAAAACAGGTTCCCTTATTTTCTTCACTAGTAATGTTAATTTGGTTTGTCTCATTCTGCTTATAATATAATTGGAGACGTTTGTTCACATTTGCTATCGCCATTCCATTTCCTCTCATCGAATAAACCTTTCCTGTTTCAAGGAGATTGTGAATTTTGTCAATTGCTTCCTTTTCCATTCCAGGCCCATTATCCCGGACGGAAATGAGAAGGTTCCCTTGCTTCGTGGATGGTTCAACAATGATATGGACAAATCCTTCTCCAACTTTATTCCCTACACCGTGTAAAATGGCATTTTCCACAATTGGTTGAATAAGTAGCTTTGGAATTTTAACTAATTCATACTCTAAAGGGATTGTCACACTCCATGTGAACCGCTCTCCAAACCTCATTTTCATCAGCTGCATATACATTTCAATATGCTCAATTTCCTGCTTTAGCGTTACCCATTCATCCTGTTTATGACTGCTAATCGTATAACGAAATAGCTCTGACATCGCAATAACAGAATCAGCTAATTCTTCTTCCCCTTTTTCATCCAATGACCAATATAGCGCATCTAGTGTATTGAATAAAAAATGCGGATTGATTTGAGATTGCAATGCTTTTAGCTCTGCATGGCTTTTTAAAATTTCCTTTTCATAAACAACCTGAATTAAATGATTCGTGTTTTCGACAAGTTGATTGTAGGTCGTATTTAATTCATTGATTTCAACTGTTGAAGAGATTTCCGGATTTATCGTTAACTGCCCATCCCTGCCTCGTTTCATTGTTTTCGTTAATTTTAAAATCGGTCTCGTGATCATTGTCGATAGTAAAATAGATGAGATTGCAAAGATAAAAAAACCAAAAGCCCCTGATAAAATAATCGCAGAGCGAAGTACTGTTATTCCTTTCATGACAGTACTTAAGGGTGTTAAAAAATACATCGTCCAACCTGTTATTTCAGATGTTTGCTTAACAATCATGTAATCGCTTCCATCAATTTCAGTTGTCGTCCCCTTTTCGGATACGATCTTATCGATATTCCCTTTATAATTTGATGTAATCGGTTGATTTTGCTTGTCTACTAAAATAGTATATTCCTGATTTTGATTCGCTTCAGTAAAATCAAAATAATACGGATCAATTTGAACGATAAGATATCCCCCGTTTGAAAATGCTCGTTCAATTAAGCTTACACGTCGAATCGCAAGATAGTGTCCAGGCTCTTTTGGATCCTTGCCAATCCAAACAAGTTTACCGCGAGCCTTATTCGCCGCATCAATCCATTTATGCTCGACCCGATTAAAAAGCCCTACTTCATCTAACGGAATTAACCTTCTATCTTTTGTTGAAAAAAGCTCGAAAGCAGATATCCCATTTGAAAATACTTGAAATTTATTACCTGTTTGCATTAATGCTTGTCTTTCATTAAAGGTAGCTAACTTTCCTAGTTTTTCATTAAGTAATAATTTTTGCACATAGGAATCTGTCGCAATCTGTTTTGTCAATGTATCCACCTGCTGATAGAGTGATTCTATTCTGCCCATGGCCTCTATTGACGTTTGTTGAATTTGTTTCTCCGCATTATTATGAAGCAAATTAAACACTAAGTTGTATGTCATAATACCTACAAAACAAAGAACTAAAATCATCACACTTAAAAAAACTAGTAAAATCTGATTACGTAATGTATTATATCTTGCTAGATTTAATCTCATAACCCCATGCCCTTCACTTATTGTCAATTTGTCAGAGATTTCACTATTAATGTATCATACAAGTATTCAAATTTACATAGTTTATTAAGTAAACGAAGTATTTTTTATTGAATCTTGCCTTATACTCATCAATAAGGCTTGTTTTTTGCTTACATTTTTCGCGCAAAAAACAAGCCTACAGCGGGATTACTCATCGTCCCTCAATTGCTTATCAATCTATTTTCCAAATCCAAAAAGTAACATGTATTTTTTAATTAAGCGTTGCCCTGTCAACATTCAATTCGATTAAATTATAGTCAGGATCCATACAAAAGATTTGTGCAAACCCACTTACACTTTCTCTCTTCTCCTCGATTTCAATCCCCTGTGACATTAAATATGATAAAGTTTCTTCATAATTTTGCACGCGAATCGCAAAATGACCTTCCTTAGAATTGATCGAATGATCCTTCCTCAAAGTAGATGCATTAGGCTCAACAATTAAATGGAGCTGCTGCTGTCCAACCTCATACCACGCTCCTGGAAAATCAAAATTTGGTCGTTTTAACTCCTTTAAACCGAGAATTTCCCCATAAAAATGTTTTGCTTTTTGCAAATCAGTCACCGTTAAACTTACATGATGAATACTTTCTACTTTAATCAAAATGAACTCCCCCTAAATTTCTTTTAACAAGGCTCTTTTCTAAAATATGATGTTTACTTTGTAAAGCATGAATGTAGTGTAAATGTAACTCCACGACTACTAATAATAAACACAATAGTTTATGAAAACATCCTTTAGCAAAAACAAATTTCTGAGCATATGTTATAGTACCTTTTTATTTGTTAGGCACCCGCCCCGCAAACGGTAACTAACCACATCATGGCAGAAACAGCTTTTGCCTGAAATATCGAAATGAATTTTTAAGGTCAAATAAAATGTTAATGCTTTCATTTTAGCATGATAACGATTATTGGTCATTTTTTAACTTCACCATAGGTATGAACCTTTGTCATTTTAGTAAAACTAAATTTAGGAGGTTATAAAAAAATGAACCATTTAACAATTCTTATTATAAAATTCATTACGTGTCTCATTGCCTTTGGACTTGGACTTGACCTATTTTTTGATGCAACCTTTGTTGATATCGTTTCCTTTAGCCTTTTTGTTACGGTCGCTTCTTATGTATTAGGTGACAGAATCATTTTGCCACAATTAGGAAGACGTGCTGCTGCTGTTGCAGATTTCCTTTTGACTTATTTAAGTGTATGGATTTTTGGTAGCATTCTTTTGGATAATTATGTGCAAATTGGCTGGGGCAGTATCATTTCAGCTACTATTATTACAGTTGCTGAGGTTTTCGTTCACTTATTTTTACAAGATCGTATTCGGACAACTGTGCAAAATGATGAAAAAGTGGGAACCGAGAAAAAACGTACCGGTTTTAATCCGAAGCTAGCTTTCAGTACTGAATTTGCAAGCGATGATGATATTAAGGAAATGATTAAAGCTGCAAAAAAAACAACAGAAAAAGAATAAAGAAGGAAAGGGTCAGTCCCCCTCTATTGTTTGGGGACTGACCCTTCTTTATGATTTATTCACTTAAATCGACATTATGATAAACTTGACGAACATCCTCTAAATCTTCAAGAGCATCAATCATTTTTTCAAATTGTTCTTTTGCATCTTCAGGTAGTGTGACATCATTTTGTGCAAGCATCGTTAATTCCGCAACAGTGAACTCTGTTATTCCGACATTTTTAAATGCTTCTTGTACTGCATGGAATTGATCAGGTTCCGCATAAACGATGACATTATCTTCCTCTTCGATAATATCACGAACCTCTACATCCGCTTCCATAAGAAGTTCTAATACCTCATCCTCAGTTTTCCCTTCAATTCCGAATACGGCTGTAGCATCAAACATATATGAAACCGAACCACTTACACCCATATTTCCACCGTTTTTTCCGAAGGCAGCACGAACATCAGAAGCTGTACGATTTACGTTATTCGTTAAGGCATCTACGATAACCATTGATCCATTTGGACCGAAGCCTTCGTAACGAAGCTCATCATAATTTTCCTCTGCCCCACCTTTTGCCTTTTCAATAGCACGGTCAATAATTGTTTTTGGTACACTGTATGTTTTCGCACGTTCAAGGACGATTTTTAAAGCCTGATTAGATTCTGGGTCTGGCTCTCCCTGTTTAGCTGCTACATAAATTTCACGACCAAATTTTGCATATATACGACTTGTATTTGCATCCTTTGACGCCTTCTTTTCTTTAATGTTGTTCCATTTACGACCCATATTAACACTCTCTTTCTTCATTGTATCTTTCTATACATCATGACATCATTATGCCACTTTACCTTTAATAAGGAAACCTAAACGATGGTCAACCTTTTAACAAAAACTATTATACAACATTTTTATTAGAAGTACCGAGTTTAACTAGCGAAAAAAGTTCACTCTATTTATTATTCAGTGCCTTTATAATAAGAAAATGCGGGTTTTTCATTAATTTCTCATATTGCTCTGGCTCTTTTACATAACATGATTTAGTAGGTTGTGGCTCAATAAGCTCACTTAATGAAAAATATTTTAAAGTAGTATTGACGATTTCCTGCTGTGGTCTTCGGTAAAAAGGGACTTCAACTAATTTTCCTCCCTTCTTCCATTTATCAACGATTAATTCTGTTGTAAAATAATCATCACTCTTAGACAGCCTTCTGTCCATAAACGGATGATGGACAGAATATAACAGCATACCATTCGGCTTTAAAATTCGTTTAAATTGTTGAAAGGTGAATGTCCAATCTTTTATGTAATGAAGAACAAGAGAACTGACGATGTAATCAAAGGTAGCGTCTGCAAATGGAAACTTTTCCTCTAAGCTCATATTCAATACAGTTGCATTTGCTCCTAGCCGTCTTTTAGCCGCTTCAATCATGTTAGGGCTGCTATCGATTGCAACAACATTAGCCCCTCTATTAATAAATTGCTCTGAATACCATCCGGCGGCACAGCCAGCATCAAGAACATGTTTATTCTCTAACTCAGTAGGAATCTGTCTCATCATCGCTGGTCGTTCATAATCGCTATTGTAAACACTTTTTTCATCCACATGATATTCATAGTCAACAGACAAAACGTTAAATGCTTCGATAATTTTTTGCTTCATGCTCCACCTCATTCATTTGTCTTGATATGTATCTGTTCAATAAAAAACTTAAAAAGCCTCCTTCAAAACTTGATAAAAATTGATTACTTCATCCGTTTGAACCTTCGTTACAACATATGTAGATGATGTAAGCTGATTAATTTTGTCATTTTTGACTGCAATAAATTTGTTAATGTCGATTTCCTGCTTAACGAGCGAATAAGGTAAATAGGAAACACCTAGACCATGTTCAATAAAGCGTTTCGTAATCTCCATTTGATTGACGTTCATTGTGCGAACAAATGGATAGTTATTTTTAATATCAAGTAAAAGCTCATCCCAATACTCAGGGTGATTATGTGTCATCACTCGGTATTTCTTTAAAACCTCTTCCTCATGCTCTATAGCCCCAAATGGAGCAACTAATACAACGTTATCCTCATGAATTTTTTCACAGTGAATATTAGCTTGAATTGGAGATATTCTCGATAACCCTATATCTGCTTTTCCAGTGCTTACCTCTTCCCCAACCTCATAGGAGCTAACGACATTAATAATAATTTCAATCTTTGGAAATTCCTCAACATATTGCCTTACGATCGGAGGCAAAAATGAAGAGGCAATTTGTGGAGCTGTTGCAATCGTTAATTTACGGTTATACCCTTGCTTCCATGACTCAAATTCTCCTAAGCCCTGCTCGTATTTTTTTAAAAGCTCCTTTGCAAATGGTAGAAATGAATGTCCTGCTGAGCTCAAATAGATGTTTTTCCCATCCCGTTCAAAAAGCTTGACGTGCAACAATTGCTCAAGTCGTTGAATATGTTTTGTTATCGCAGGCTGTGTCAGAAAAAGCTCCTCAGATGCTTGGCGGAAATTTTCATACTTAGCACCAATAACAAACGTCTTTAGCCACTTAATGTCCACTATTACTCACTCCCTTAATAACAAATCGTTATTAAATTTAATATTTTTTGTTAATATCCATTATTAATTGATTCAAGTATACTTATGTTTACAGAAATAGCCAATGAAAAAAGCGAGATTTTTAACTAAAAGAAAAAAAGGAGTGCGTTCATACGATGAAAACAAGACAAGACCAATGGAATGCTAAGCTTTATGATGATAGCCATTCATTTGTTTCGATGTATGGGGAGAGTATGATTCAACTGCTAGCACCACGCCCTGGAGAAAGAATACTTGATGTCGGCTGTGGTACTGGTGATTTAGCGAGCACGTTATCGAATGATTCAATCGAAGTTATCGGGATTGATAAGTCGGAAAATATGATTAAGCAAGCAAGGGACAAATACCCCAATCTTTCATTTTTTCCATGCGATGCAACAGACATGGATTTCTCCAATGAATTTAATGCAGTGTTTTCAAATGCCGCCCTTCATTGGATAAAACCACCTGAAAAGGCTTTAACCTGTATATATAAAAGCTTAAAGAAAAATGGACGCTTTGTTGCCGAATTTGGTGGTAAAGGAAATGTTCAGTCCTTAACAGATGCGTTTTTTGAACTGCTTATTCAATATGGCTATGAGGAAAATCTTCAATATAATCCTTGGTACTTCCCGAGCATCTCTGAGTATACAACGTTAATGGAAGACACAGGATTTACAGTGAAGCTTGCCCAGCTTTTCGAAAGACCAACACCATTGACTGGAGAGGACGGCATAAAAAAATGGATGACGATGTTTGCTACTGATTTATTTACCGGAATCGATGAAGCAATAAAAACAGAAATGTTAAATAAGCTTGAAGATAAATTGAGAGATAACCTATATAAGGATGGAAATTGGATACTTGATTATCGGAGAATTCGTGTTATTGGTGTTAAGGAGTCATAATAATTTATCATTTTTTATAACTTTGGGGACAGTCCCCATTATATTTTTTTAATAGGATGAATGAAAATTGGAAATATTATCTCTAGGCGCAAAAGACGGAGGTAAGTTTCCATGGGTATGAATCACGAACATATAAAACTAACAGCAAGTGAAATGTCTGTTTTATGGACTTCCTATTTAAATGATACATTAGGAGTTTGTACGATATCATATTTTTTAAATCATGTTGAAGATCCAGACGTTCGTGCTGTTCTCGAATATGCACTTGATTTGTCAAAAAAGCATATTGAGGTGATAAGACAAATATTTTCTAATGAAAAGATCCCAATACCTTTAGGTTTTACAGAGCAGGATGTCAATGTGAATGCAAAAAGATTATTTTCTGATTCATTTATGCTCTATTATATTCAAAACATGGGATCTGCTGGAATAAATAGCTATAGTGTCGCTTTGCTTGTTTCCTCTCGGATGGATATTCGTGAATATTATACTTCATGCTTAGAATCTTCTGCTGAATTATTTAATCGAACAAGTAATGTTATGCAAGAAAAGGGACTCTTTATACGAGCACCATATATTCCATATCCAAATCAGGCAAAGTTTGTCCATAAGCAACATTTTCTTGCGGGTTGGTTTGGTGAACAGCGGCCGCTTACTTCGATTGAAATTTCATTTTTATTTTTCAATTTATATCGTAATACACTTGGAACAGCTCTATTAACAGGATTTAGTCAAGTTGCCCAATCAAAGGAAGTTCGTCAATATATGATTCGAGGTGCAGAAATCGCCAAGCATCACAGTGCTGTTTTTACGAAAATATTAAGTCAGGATAATATTCTTTCCCCAATGACCTCTGAAATTTTACCGGAAACATCAAAGGAACCGCCATTTTCCGAAAAGCTCATGATGTTTCATACTGCAGCCCTTACTAATTCTGGGATGGGGTATTATGGCGCGAGCATGGGTGGCTCAACGAGAAAGGATTTAGCTGCCTCATATAGCCGTTTAATGATAGAGGTTGCTGAATTTTCACTTGATGGTGCTAACATTATGATTGATAATGGCTGGTTTGAAGAGCCTCCTTCTGCACCGAATCGAAAGGACCTGGCAAAAGGATAAACGATTTGATTTGTTGCTTATGACAGGTCTTTTCTTTTCATTTTCTAAAGGATTATTGGGATTTTAAGATTGATTGAGGCTCCAGAGGGGTGCGAGTAATTGGTATGGATATGGGCATGAGTCTCGCAATTTTCACTATATTAAACAAAGTGCGTTAACATAGCCTAAATAAATTTTATAAAAAATGAAAAGCTGACAAAAATCAATCTGTCAGCTCTTTAAAATGTCTACATCATTTCATTTCTTTTGCTTAAATAGCCATGCAAATATAAACTAAAAATCGAACATAATAAAGCACATACCCCAATAAAGATAAAACCCATTTGGAAGCCTCTTACGACACCAATTTCATTTCCATAGATTGAGGCAAACCAGTCTTTGCTTCCGTCAATTATTGCTCCAATAAGGAAATTCCCAATTACTACGGCAATTCCCATTAATGTTACTGTAACGGAGATAGCTGCATCAATGCCATTTGGATATCGTTTTGCTAAAAGAGCCATAACAGTCGGATAAATTGGGGCAATCCCAAACCCGGCAACAGCATATAACCAAATCGCTGCTGGCCCAAGAATCGTTGCAACAATCGTCGCAACTCCGGCAACAGCAGAAAAAATAATGAGTGAAGTCATAAAGCCAATTTTATCTGTTACAAAACCTAATAATAATCTACCTAGCATAAAGCAAAGGAAAAAGACAGACAGCATGACAGATGATGACGTTGAACTCCAATGATACGATTTCTCAAGAAAATTAACGAGCCAGCCTGCTATTGAGAGCTCTGCAATTACCCCTAGTGAAAGAATCAAGGTGATAAGCCATGCTGCTCGATCCTTTAAAAACACCTTCAACGGGATTTTTTCTTCAACTGCTACTGAATCTTTTGGGAATTTGCTATAAATGGCTGGGATTAACGGGATGATACATAACGCTAGCATAAGAAAGTACATTCCGCGCCAGCCTAATTCATTACCAAACATATTCACTCCCATCAAACCAGCTGCCATAATCGGTGCTGCTGTTGAGCTAAGTCCGTAAAAGAAATGCGATAAATTCATCATAAATCCGGTATTTTTCGTGAACACTCTTGCCGCTAATATAGCAAGTGCTATTTCTAGTAATCCATTCCCGATATACATTAAGAAGTAAGATGCCGAGAAAAACAGATAGTTGTTTGATATGTATATAAGTACCCCTGAAAGAACCATCGTTCCAAATGCAAGAATACTCGCAAGCTTAATCCCATACTTCGACGTAAGCACACCTGTAAAGCTGCATGCAAGCAAAAAGCCGAGCGAATTAAACGCTAATAATGTTCCAATTTGCAATTCATCAATCGCAAAATCTGCTTGAATGCGAGGAATCGCCGGACCCTTAATATTTTCCGAAAAGCCAAAAACTAAATAACCAACAAATATAACAAAATAGGGCAAATAAATCGTTTTCTTCTGAGGCTGAAGCTGTTGTACTGTTTCCATGTCTTACTACCTTTCTCGTAAAATAATCGTATGATATGAAAAAATCTCCATTTCCATTATCATACGATTATGTAAATAAGTATAGTCTATCTTTTTTTGGGGACAGTCCCCCTTTTAAGGGGGACTGCCCCTACTTTAACGAAAAATTGCGGCTGTCTAACCATCAATTGCTTATTACATCAGTACTTGCTTTCACGCTTTACTATATTGGGGGACTGTCCCCACTTTTTGTCCCCACTTTCACCCTTTAATGTATTGAGGGACTGTCCCCGCTAGGCCGTGGGCTTCGATGAGGTCGTCGCATAGGGAGATGATGTCGTCGATTGATAGTTCTGCGCTTGTATGTGGGTCTAGCATTGCAGCTTGGTAAATGTGTTCACGTTTATTTGTAATGGCTGCTTCGATCGTTAATAGCTGTGTATTAATATTTGTTCGATTTAAGGCAGCGAGCTGTTCAGGTAAATCACCGACGTACGTTGGCATAATCCCGCTGCGGTCAACAACACATGGAACCTCCACAACAGCTTTTTCCGGTAGATTGCTAATAAGACGGCCTGTATTAAGGACATTTCCACCAAATTTAAACGGGACATTCGTCTCCATTGCCTCAATAATACGGGAGCCATATTCATGTGAACGAGAATGGGTAAGCTGCGAATTATTGACAATTTCATCGCGCATCGATTCCCAGCTTTTGATTTGGTGCTCACATCGTCTTGGATATTCATCAAGCGGAATATTGTATCTATCAATTAACTCTGGATACTTGCTTTTAATGAAATACGGATGGTATTCAGCATTATGCTCTGAAGACTCTGTCACATAGTAGCCGAATTTATCCATTAATTCATAGCGAACCATATCATGATGCTTTGTTTTTTGCTTTTCTCTTGCACGTCGTTTAATTTCAGGATACAAATCCTTACCATCACGCTTTATTTCAAGCAGCCATGCCATATGGTTAATTCCTGCAATTTTCTCTTCAATTCCTTCATGATCCATCTCTAAATCTCGGAACAAATGCTCTGTACAAATTTGGACACTATGACATAGCCCAATTGTTTTTACATTTGTATACCGAAGCATCGCACCAGTTAAAGTGGCCATTGGATTTGTATAATTTAAGAAAAGTGCGTCAGGGCAAACCTCTTCAATATCCTTCGCAAAATCAAGCATGACCGGAATTGTCCGAAGTGAACGGAAAATGCCTCCAATCCCAATCGTATCCGCGATCGTTTGTCGTAACCCATACTTTTTCGGAATCTCAAAATCTATAACCGTACTTGGCTTATATCCTCCAACTTGAATTGCATTAATGACATATTTCGCTCCACGTAACGCCTCTTTCCGATCTGAATACGCCTTCACCGTCACTGTACTGTTATAATGATTTTTTAAATTGTTTAACATATTTTCTGAATCTTTTAACCTACCTGCATCGATATCAAATAAAGCAAATTCAAATCCTGCCAACGCTGGAACAAACATGCAATCTCCTAAAACATTTTTTGCAAATACTGTGCTTCCTGCACCGATAAATGTAATTTTAGACATTAATATCTCCTCCATATGATCATTTCAAAAAATAGATTGCCTTATAGTAAACTTTAAAACTACCCTTTAACAGAACCTGCTGAAAGCCCTGCAATAAAATATTTTTGTAAAAATAAAAATAAAATTGTCATTGGCAACATCGCTAAAATAGCTGCAGATGCTACTAGATTTAAATTGTTCTGATTTGTACCAAAAAAGCTCGCCAAGGTCACCGTTATTGTATGCATTGATTTATCCTGGAGGAAGAAAATCGCAAATTGATAATCATTCCAAATATAAACACAGGAAATGATTAAGATCGACGCTGTCACAGGCTTTAACAACGGAAACACAATTCTAAAAAATGTCCCTAATGTGCTAGCACCGTCAATTTTTGCTGCTTCCTCTAATTCCTTCGGGATCGTTGAGCGAATAAATCCAGCATATAGAAAAATCGTTAATGGCATATATGCAGCAACATTATTTAGTACTGCTACCTCATACGTGTTCATCATTCCAATATTTACGACCAGTTTGTAAAGTGGGACTAATGCTGTTAACGGCGGGATGATCATAATTGAAATGAACAAATAATAGAAAAATTTATTTAACCTCGTTTGACGACGCGCCATTGGGTAAGCAGCCATTGAACCAAAAAAGATAAGCAATAGCGCAGAAAACACAGTAATAATCGCCGTATTTACAAAGGCAGGACCTAAATTTGCCGAATGCCATACTTCACTGAAATTTTGAACATTCCATTCCCTTGGAAAGACCCATTTTGAACTAAAATCGCCTTTGGCTTTTAACGCAGTTGTAACTAAAATGTAAAATGGAACAAGATGAAACAGCAAAACGAGAAACGATATAATCGTTAATATCGATTGATTTCGCTTCATTTTTTGATTCATCACGCCTCAACCTCCTTGCTCCTAAAATAAACAAGGGCAGCTAAGCTAAGAATAAGAATAATAATCGCCATGAACACACCTTGTGTTGCCGCATAGCCTGCATCCTGCCGTTGAAAATATAAATCGTACATAAAAGTCGACATAGATTGTGACGCATTCCCAGGACCTCCCCCTGTTAATGCAACGATAACATCGAATAATTTCAATCCACCGATAATATTGATAACCATATTGATCGTGATGGAAGGCATGAGCAATGGTAACGTTATTTGTTTAAATTGCTGAAATGGTGATGCACCATCAATTTGCGCTGCCTCATAGTAATCACTTGAAATACTTTGCAAACCAGCTAAATAGATAATCATCGCTACTCCAACATATTGGTACGTGTTCACAAAGACGATAATCCATGTATTAAAATCTGAATTTCCTAAAGCATTGATTTTCTCAATACCGAAAAATTGCAATGCATCATTAAGGGCTCCTCCTTGAAAGGCAAAGAAAAAATACCAGATATACCCCATAATTAATGGACTAATAATAACAGGTAAGTAAATCACCGTTCTCGTAACAGCCTTCATTCGAATGCTTTGGTTCAGTAGCAAAGCATAAAGCAAGCCAATTACATTTTGGAGAATCGTACTTCCTATCCCATAAAGCAATGTGTTTTTTACAACTAACCATGTTGTCGGATCAGTAAATAGTCGCTTATATTGCTCAAAGCCAATAAAATCATATGTCTGCGAAAAGCCATTCCAATTTGTAAATGACAATTGGATTCCATTTAAAAATGGATAAACGATGAATAAAAATACGACGACAAAGCTTGGAACATACATCCACCAGAGTGACGATTGCTTTGTTCCTTTCCTCTTTTGCAGCTTCCTCTGTACTGAGTGTTCAGTTTTTGATACAAGTTCACTCATACATTCCACTCCTTATTTAAAGGATGAAGAGGCAGTATTTTTTGGGGACTGTCCCCAAATGCCTTTCAACAAAATATTAGTTTTGCTTTCGTAAGCGGGTATATTCTTCTCCCATTGTCTTTGACACTTGCTCTGGTGTTAATGTGCCTGCGAGTAGCTCTTGGCCTGTCGTTGCCATAACATCCCACATGCCACTGGGTAAATAGACTCTGTCGAAATATGGTTGAACATTGATCGCTTCATATTTTTTGTAGTATTCTGAGAAATAGTTTTCAGCATCGACATTTGTAAGTGCATCTGGTGCAGATGTTCCTTCTGCAATAATCTTGACATTTTCAGGCTTTGCCATAAAGTCAATAAATTTCTTTGCTTCCTCAGGATGCTTCGTATCCTTCCAGATCGCAATTGTATGGCGTTCTCCGCCAATCCAGCTTTGTGTATCTCCTTCATGTATAGCAGGAACAGGCATTGTTCCAATTTTCACTTCTGGATTTAAATCTGTTGCATCAGGTCCTAAAGATCCTGCAACAAAGGTGAAGGCAATTTTGTCTTGAGCGATTAATTCAGTTGCCTGCTGTAGCTTCGCTGTTAGAACATCTTCATTTAATAAGCCCTTTTCCTGCATCTCAACTAATGCTTCTGCAAGTGGTGTATAAAGTGACCAATCAAACGAGCCATCCTCCAGCTCTTTACCATAGCTATTTTCTTCATCAGTGATCAATAACGGTGTCGCAAGCTCATCAAAGATTTGGGCAATTGTAAATTTATCACCACCTGGAATCCATAAAGGTGTAACCTCGCCATTACTTTTTTCCTTCACTGTCTCAAGAGCTGTCATGAATTCATCTAATGTTGTCGGTACTTCAATTCCATATTTCTCTAGCACATTTGCGTTGTACGTAATCCCGTCCTTTGCTTGATTTAGTGGGAAAGCATAAACCTTTCCACTATCATCCTTTAAGATTTCATTTAATGAAGGGTCAAGGTATTGAACCCAATCCATTTCCTTTTGATCTGCCACATATTCACCATAACGAAGCTGTGACCACCCATGTGTATCAAATAAATCCGGCATATCATTTGCCGCCATTTTTACTCGTAGCATATCCTCATAATCTCCACCTGGAAGATTTAAATCGATGTTAATATCAGGGTTTTCCTCCTCAAACTTTGCAACAAGGCTTTCTATTGCCTTTTTTTCCCCTTCATTTGACATTGTTAAAAATAAAGATAATGTAGTCTTTCCATCCTCTGAAGTTTCATTTGATGCTCCTTTATATGAACAACCAGCTATTACAATCGTGAAAGCGATAACAACCATAAACATACTGAAATACTTTTTCATTTTCTTCCCCCACATTCCATTTGATGTTGAATGAGTTGAACAGCCTCATGCTGCTAAAAGAACAATGATGTAAGTAAAAGCATAATGTTTGCGCTTTTCATTTCCATTCCTTAAACTATACTTGTAGTTCTTTTTTCCCTTATCAAACGGGAAACTTTAGATTAAAAAGTCTTGTATTCCATTCTAATTAATTCAATTCTGCCAAATTGAAAAATTAGAAATGAGGACTTTTTAATCTTCTTTTTTTTGAAGCATCTTTTCCCCCTTTATCAAAATTGAAATGCTGATTTCCTTCCTTCACATCACCTCCTTAAATGAAATAAATTTATTATTTCGTGCTATCGCGAAGCATTAATTTTGTTGGAACGATGACTTTAAGTGGTAATTCACGTCCAGCAAGACGGTCTAATAGCATTTGTACACCTAATCGTCCCATCTGTTCAGTAAACACCTTTACGGTTGTTAATGGCGTGCTTGCAAATCTAGCCATTTGGATGTCATTGAAGCCAACGATTGCGATATCCTCTGGAATTTTGAGGTTCGCTTCATGGATTGCCCGCATAGCACCGATCGCCATTGAATCACTACCAACAAAAAAGGCTTCAGGTAACTTCCCTTTTTTTATCGCCTCCTTCATCATTTCATACCCCTGTGTCATCGTATATTCGCCTATTAACACAAAGTCCTCATCATATAACCCCTTTGACTTCATCTTCTTGATAAAGGTTGAATGTCGTTTATCTTCAATTATTTGCTCTGCCATTCTTAGCCTTCCACCGATATAACCAATTTTTTGATATCCCTGCTCTAATAAATGTGTTAATGCAGTTAACGTCGCCTTTTCAAAATCTATCACAATCGAATCATATTTATCCTCATTTGGTGAGCCATCGATAAATACGATATTATCTGTACATCCTTCAATCCGATGTATCTCATTAAGCTCCATACTGCCAATGACAATTAATCCGTCAATTTCATCAATTATTTGTTCACACTTTTCTACATAACGAATGACTTTATTCGTAAAGATTCCTCTATTAATACATTCACTCTCGACCCCTTGTCTAATCGATGTGAAAAATGGATCATCAACTCCGTCCTCTTGCTCCTCTAATGTATGTGTTAAAAAGATTCCAATTCGAGGGCTTGTTGTTCTTGCTCGTTTTTGCTCAGTTTTCCGTTTTCTCACTGTCTTATAGCCTAATTCCTTTGAAACTTCTAATATTCGATTCCTTGTTTCAGCCGTTACTGAAATCGTAGGATCATTATTTAATACTCTCGATACGGTTGAGCTTGAAACATTCGCTTGTGCTGCAATTTCTTTAATCGTTGTCATAGCTATAACCCCACTACAATTTATTTTCCATTTTCATCACTAAATATTTACTAGATACCTAGATGTTACCAAAGGAATGAAACGCTTTCAACACCCTTTTTTATCGATTTTTACTAGTAAAATCTTTTGCAATTTTCACTATATATTTTCAAATAATAAATTAAAATCAAGCCTTATAGAAACATTCCCTTTCCTATGATAGTTCATTTAAAAATTTACTATTCCTTTATATCTTTTTAATAAATATTTACTAAAATTATGATAAAATTTTCTTCAATTAAGAATATCACTAAATAATGTTTACTAAAAAAGAGGGTAACTCAATGGTTCTGCCCCCCCAAAACACAGTATATAGACTAACGACTAGGTTAATTTACTATATACCAGTGTTTGTTGGAGGGTCAGACCCTATTAAAGTCACCCTCGTTCTTTAAATCTCAAATTGCTTAGCATGTAAGGATTGGTAGAAGCCGCGCTCGTTAAGTAGTTCATGATGTGTTCCTTGTTCGATCATTTCTCCATCTTTAATGACGATAATTTTGTCTGCTTTTTCGATTGTTTTTAAGCGGTGTGCGATAACAAAGCTTGTTTTGCCTTTTGTTAAGTTTGATAGTCCTTTTTGAATTTGCACCTCTGTTCTTGTATCAATATTTGAAGTTGCTTCATCTAAAATAAGAATGTCAGCATCAGCTAAAATAGCCCTAGCGATCGATAGTAATTGCTTTTGGCCCTGGCTTAAATTTGCCCCGCCGGCTGTAATTTCTGTTTGATATTGCTTTGGCATATACTTAATAAATTGATGTGCAGAAGCTGTTTTCGCTGCAGAAATGACTTCCTCGTCAGTTGCATCAAGTCTGCCGTAGCGAATATTTTCCATAATTGTTTCAGAAAAGAGATACGGATCCTGAAGAACGATGCCAATCCGTCTTCGCAAATCCCGAATTCGATAATTTTTAAGATTTTCTCCATCAATTTTTATTTCCCCTGCTTGAATATCATAAAAACGAAGCAGAAGATTAATAATTGTCGTTTTTCCTGATCCCGTTGGTCCAACTAACGCAATCATATTACCTGCATCAGCGTGAAAATGAATATTCTTTAAAATCGGTTTATTCGGTTCATAACTAAAATGAACATTAGAAAATTCAATATCACCTTTAAAATGTGTTACAGATACTGCATTTTTTCGATCCTGAAGATCAGGAACCTCATCCATCGTTTCAAATACTCGTTCCGCACCAGCAAGTGCTGCTTGGATTGAGTTCAACAATGTTGACATCTGATTTATCGGTCGGGAAAATTGTCGCGAATACGTAATAAAGGATGCAATAACCCCAATTGTGACATGTCCATTCAACGCCATAATCGCTCCAACGCCGATGACTAAGCCAAGACCTATATTGCTAATAAAGTTATTTGTAGGTCCAAGAAAACCTGAAAACATATCCGCTCTCATTGCTGAATTGCGAAGACGTTCATTGACTTCATGAAATTGCGAATATGATTTTTCCTCTTTGCCAAATAGCGATATCACTTCACTACCACTTATTGCTTCCTCGATAAATCCATTTACCTCACCAACATCCTTTTGTCTTTTCGCAAAATTTTCTCTGCTTGCCGTCACAATTTTTTTCGTAACATATAGCATAAGTGGAATTGTCAGACATGATACAATCGCTAATACCCAATTTAATGAAAACATTGCGATCGTTACACCTGTAACGGTTAATATCGATGAAATGATTTGAATAACACTTTGGCTTAACGCTTGATTTAAATTTTCGATATCATTTGTAAATCTACTCATCAATTCGCCATCTTTATTTCGATCAAAGAACTGCAATGATAAGGTTTGAAGCTTTTTAAATAAGTCCTCACGTAACGTTCCTATCGTTTTGACCGACAGATTAACCATAATATAAGCCTGCAGCCACGTAAATACAGATGTAGCAAAATAAATCCCTAAAAGCAGGGCACACATTCTAATCGTTCCATCAAGATCCTTCGGAATGATGAAATGATCAATTATCACCCCAATAAAGTACGGCCCAAGCAAACTCAATAACGAGCTAATGACGACAAAAATGGAAGATAAAACAAGACCGGCTTTATGCTGCTCCATATATCGCCAAATCCTACGAAGCGTTCGTTTTGGGTTCCTTGTTTTAGCAGCCTTAGGGTGAATTCTCGCTTTCGGACCTGTTGTTTGCTGTATTTTTACTATTTGATTAGGTTGACTACTCAACAACAACTCCCCCCTTATCTGTTTGCGTATAATAAATCTCCTGATATAATTCACATGTTTCCAGCAATTGTTGATGTGTTCCTACGCCTACTAGCTGTCCATCATCGAGGACAAGAATTTTATCCGCATCGATGATCGAAGAAATTTTAGAAGCGACAACAAATAACGTCGTATCCGTAAAATCTGATTTTAATGAATGCAATATCGCTTGCTCTGAGCCAGCATCAACTGCAGAAGTAACATCGTCCAAAATAAGGAAAGAAGGTCTTCTAATTAAAGCTCTTGCAATTGATAGCCGCTGTTTTTGCCCACCAGATAAATTTGTTGCTCCTTGTGTTAAATGGTAATCAAATTGATGTTCAAGCTTTTCAATAAACTCAAAAGCAGCAGCCTGTTTAGCCGCGATAATGAAGTCTTCCTCTGTTGCTGATTCTTTTCCAAACTTTAAATTGCTTGAAATACTACCTGAAAAAAGGATTGGCTTTTGCGAAATAAACCCAATCGATGATCGTAAATTGTCTAAATGATGTTTCGAAATACTTATCCCATCTAGTAAAATATCACCTTTTTGGGGCTGATATAGCCTTGGCAGCAGCTTGATTAAGGTTGTCTTCCCGCTGCCTGTTGGACCGATAATTCCAATCTTTTCTCCTTTTTTAGCCGAAAATGAAATATTTTTTAATACATCTTCCCCATCATTCGTATACGAAAATGACACATTCCGAAATTCTACATCACCTTGTATTCTAGTGACAGACTCTATATCTTCTACTCTCTCAATTTTATTTTCAACTTCTAATATATGCTGAACCCGATCTGCAGATGGGAATGCTCTCATTAGTTGCATAAGAACTGTACTACTAGACATTAATGACATTAAAATAATATTTAAGTAGTTAATAAATGCTAGGATAACACCAACTTGAATAATCGTTTCCCCTACAGGAATGACACCGAATAAAAGCGCAACAATAATGCCACAATTTATCACAAATAATAAAATTGGCATTAATACTGTGATGATTTGGTCTGCTGTAATTGTTTTCCTCGTTAACGAATCGTTTACCTTTTTAAATAAGCTAATTTCATAGTCTTTACGCACAAAGGCTTTAATGACACGAATTCCAGCGATGCTTTCCTGCAATTTCGTATTAAGTTGATCAAGCCCCTCCTGTACTTTTTTAAACCATTGTCCTGCCTTTTTTGAGCAAAAGACAATAAAACAAACTAAAATCGGAATCGACACCAACAAGATCGGAAACAATTCCCTCGCTTGAAAAAAGACGATAAAAATACTACCGATGAATAATAGCGGCCCCCTTACAAATACACGCAATGTCATCATCAATGCATTTTGAAGCACTGCAATATCACTTGTAAGGATTGTAATTAATTTTCCCGTTCCAATAGCATCACGATTCTCACTAGAAAAATGAAGCGCACGCTTAAATACATCTCTTCTTAAATCAGTTGCTACATTTACCGCAGCCTTCGTACTGTAAATCGTACAGCTTGCACCACCAACTAAACCGATCACGGCTGCAAGCAGCATAAAAATCCCCATTTGAATCACATAAGACATGTCATCATTTGCAATTCCGTTATCAATCATTTTTTGCATAATCACAGGTTGCAATAGATCCATCGCTACCTCAAGTGCCATCAAAATCGGAGCAAGGATAACGAACAGCTTATATGGAGCTGTATATCTTAATAGTTTTTGAACAGATTTCATTCTTCTCCTCCCTCTACATCATGCTTTGACAAATTGACTAATTTTTGCCGACTATCCTCAAGAATGGAGATTAAATCATTCGCTTTTTGCGGATTTCCCATTACACTTCGTAGCGCATAATGATATTCCAATTGAAACTTCTCAAATTGTTCCTTTAATAGTGCAGCTTCCTTTGATTGCTTCCACATTAATTTAAAACGCCAATCCTCCCAAAACTGCTCCTCATCCTGAACAACATCTTTTAAATACTCTAAGCCAGTCGTATGTAAAACATATACCTTTTTATCAGCTTGCTCATGAACACCTATAAAGTCTCGATCAAGCAAATCTTGTAGAGCTGGATAAATCGTACCAGCACTTGGCGAATAATGTCCCTCACTTCTTTCCTCCAATAGCTTCATCACTTGGTAGCCATGTCTAGGCGCTTCGTTTAAAAGCTGAAGAATAGCAAGCTGAATAAGCCCCTTTCGCTTAGGAGGCTTCTTTTTCGAACCATGTTTATGATGTGAACGTTTCTCTACTAATTTTCTAATCGTTTTCATTCCCTTTTCCGTAATCATATAGAAATGATGATAATTCAACTCGAGCAAGCCTTCTTGTACAAACTCTTCAAGTAAGGACCCGGCATCAGGAAACGTTGTTAACAATTCCTCCTGATTACTCGCATTTCGACTAATATGTAGCAATATAGGCAAAATCTCCTCTTTTGAGTATGCCATGATGATATACCCCCCTTTTAATAAACTATTACGATAAATCTTAATCGATATTATTAAAGAAAACAATACATATATCGAAATTTTTAATCGATATATAATTCTCGAAAAATTTTTTCGTTCTTATATTTCTTGCATACAAAAAACGACCCCGATTTCGAGGTCGTTTACATGTTATAAATGAAAGAAAATACCCATTAATGAATAAATAATTACAGTTGAAAATAGCACAGTCATATGAAGGAGTGAAAATAAAAACATTGATTTTGCCCATTTCTCAGAATCCATCTTCTTATAACCATAAATACTTAAAACTAGCCATGCAATTCCTAAAAGAAGTGCAACTAACATTAATCCTAAGCTTAAAGTAATAAACGGTAAGCTAAACAGAATTAAAATAACTAAATAAATATTCGTTTGAATATATGTCCGTCTTACGCCTTTAACAACAGGGAGCATCGGTACTTTTGCCGCCTTATATTCATCATGTCTTCTTATCGATATCGCATAAAAATGCGGCATTTGCCAGATTACCTGAATAACAAATAAACCGATGATGGCAGGATGAGTAATATCTGGATAAATTGCTGCCCACCCAATAAGTGGTGGCATCGCTCCAGAAATACTCCCTATCTCTGTATTATAAATCGTTCTCCTCTTACTCCACATCGTATAAGGTACAACATACATAAATAAACCTAAAAATCCAAGTAATGCTGCGAGTGGAGTAGTAAAATAGAGTGCAGCTAAACCCAAAATCGACATAGCGATTCCAAGCCATAATACTGTTTTGAACTTTATCTCCCCTGTTACAGTCGGTCGGCTTTTCGTTCGTTCCATGATGGCATCAATATCTCTATCATATAAGTTATTAAATGATCCAGCAGCTCCAATAATTAGAATGGATCCAATTGTTGCTAGGAGAATCTCTGGTATTTTATCAACTATACTAAAATGATATGTGTATAATGCGAGGGTTAGTCCTGCGAGCATTGTAATGAGATTTGATTTGATAATACCCGTTTTTACCGTTGCTGATAAAATACTAAACATAGACTGTTCCGTCTTCTTTTCTTGATAGCTTTTTTTCATAACACTTCTATAATCCCTTTTCTATTATTAATATATATCTATTGTACCACTTATAAACGCCAATATCACAAGAGAACTCTTACTATTTTGTGTCAGTGATCTTTATCACATTAAAAAAGCGTTACCAATAAAAGCACGCTTATTCATCGGTCAGTGAAGATTGTCAGCTGCTTGGTGATGGAGCTAGACAATTATAAACAAGATTAAGTTTCTTATATCATCTTCATCCCCTCTTCTTCGTGAATAAGAGTATATTATTGTAATGCTTCTATCGAAAAATATCAGCAAAAAAGTGCTCCACTACTGATTCATGCTTCAAAGTACTATTATAAATCGCAACAGCTCGTTTTTCGTAACACGAAATGAGGGCTCCCCCAAATCCACCTATAGAATGGCAACACTCTTTCATTTATCATGCTAGATAGTGAGGCAAGTTCCTAGAATATCATTTTCCTCAATTCTTTTTCATTCTTGTACATTCATTAAATATCTATCATACTTATTAAACAATTATTGCTTTCTCATTGAATATCGTATATTCTATATTTTGCCAATAAATTCAAAATAAGCCTACATTTTCAACATACACCTCTAGCCCTAGAATGAGATCCTTCTAGGGTTCATTGTAACCTTATCCAGCTTCAACTAAAATAACATTAAGATTTCGATATTCATTTAAAACTAGATTGAAAGAAGGGATATATTTGAAGAAGTTTTTGATATTCTTGTTTTTTATCGTTGGACTTTTTCTTCTTATTTTGACAAATACATCTTGGTTATCATTTGCTGGGAATAACGATGAAATTTCTGTTACAGATGATATTTCCAAGATTGATATTGATGTTTCCAGTGTTGGTACGATAATTATTCCTGAAAAACGTAATACTGTCGCGTTTGATTATAAAGGGAAAGGAAAGGTTGAACTTAAACAAAAGGGCGATACGATTAAAGTTGAATTACAATCGCGAAATTGGATTAATTTCTTCTCATTTAACAACAAAAAACTAACAATTTATATTCCTGAACAATTTGATAAAGAGCTTAACATAAAAAGTCGTTCTGGAAATGTTCAGTTTTCTGGAAAATCAAAAATGGAATTAGATAAACTTGCCATCGAAATCGGATCTGGGAATATTGAGGTACAGGACATTTCAGCAAATACATTTGAAAGTGAAGGATCCTCTGGAAATCTTGAGATCCACTCTCTGACAGCAAACAGCGGAACAGTAAAAATGAAATCAGGAAATATCGAAATTAAAGATTATACTGGTGAATTAAATAGCTCTATTACATCTGGCAGATTAGATTTACACCTAGCTGATTTGTCAAATAACCTTAGCGTGAAGGTGAATTCTGGTAATGCAACGGTCGATATTCCAGATTCAGCAGATTTTCGTCTTAAAGGTGAGATTGGCAGTGGTGATATTTCTACAAATTATGCCCTCTCAGAAATAAATGAAGAGAAGCATTCAATTGAAGGAAAGAGCGGCACGGGAAAACATGACATTATTCTAGACGTAAATAGTGGAAGGATTGAATTAGAGTAAGCTATCAAAAACCATATTGTACGTCAATTAGCAAAAAAAGCGGATGAATCATAGTGTCACCCCTACGATGGAGGCTATCTACTAGATTCTTCCGCTTTCTTTCATGTTAAATCCTGTCTTTATCCTTTTCTAGTAAGCATCTCTGTTAAACTCTATTTTAATAGACGATTGCCTTTTTTTGCTTTCCACCTTGTTTCGGATTATTCACTTGATGATGATCTTTATTAAAGAAGCGTTGTTTTACATAAGGAACAAGGAAGCGGTCACCGCCCCATATATAAGCTCCTTTTCCAACAAACATGAGAATGATTGCTGCTGTGAATAAAATCGGATTTGTGCTTACTGTTCCTGCTAGAAGGAAGTTTAAATTCATAAATGCTCCAGCTATTAATGCTGGAATTGTCGCAACCCCAACAATTAACCCAATACCAACTAATACTTCGCCCCAAGGGATAAGAACATTAAATAGCTTAATATTCGGTAAGGCAAAACCCTCTAAGAAATTCGCATACCATCCTTGGACTGCTGGGTTATCACCTGTTGCTTTTCCAATTGCCCCCTGAACAAATCCTCCTGCATCAAAACCATCAGCTACTTTATGCCAACCTGCCTCAATCCATTGAATCCCTAACCAAACACGTAATACTGTCCAAATAATGCTAACCTTCTCATTTTCCCACCATTTCATAATGGCTCAACTCCTTATTTTTATTTGTGAAGTATTTCACAAGATTAGGTAAAAAAGATTGGTTGATAGCATAAAATCCACCGATTTCATTTGTGAAACATTTCACATATTCTTTACACTTTTAATTTACTTCTTTTTATCTATACTTGCAATGGTTATTTTACATGTTCACAGAGAGTTCAAAATTACCTCTTCATCATGTGGTAAAGCTTATTAAAGTGGGTAAAAAAAGAGAAAAACCTTATCATAAAATAGGTCAATCTCTTTCAAATAATAAAGCAATAATCAATTATTCATCAGCTTCCATATCGTAAACAAGCCATTCGCTCCCAGCGATTTGATTTGATGAATCAACAATTTTTTGCATTACCCGCTCAAATTCAGCTCCTTTTAAAGCAGTTGGCTGATAGTTATTTCGGTCTGTGACAGACGAAATCGAAAAAGGAACAATATTTATTTCCTTTTTATCTGTCACCTTTCCATTTTCCAAATAAAAGGTTTGCTGAAATACGTACGTATCCTTATCATTTGGGTTTCGATTCCCGCCAAACATAAAGTTTCCAAGACTATAAACAATAAATCTACCATTATATTCTTCTATTCCTTGAATAACATGAGGATGATGTCCAATGATTAAGTCAGCCCCGCTATCGATTGTATATTTTGCTAATGACCTTTGAACTTCATTTGGTACATATTGTCTTTCAATCCCCCAATGATAATGGACAAGAACAATTTGTGCCCCCCTGTCTCTTAATAGCTTAATATTTGTTTCAACTTTATTACGAAGTTCTTTTGTATCATCCCAACCTTCAAATCCTATTGCACCAATTTTTACCCCGTTAATCTCCTCAAGATAAACATGATCGTAGCCAAAGTAACCGACACTATATTGCTTTAATGTAGCAATCGTATCATCGTAGCCTTTTTGTAAATAATCATATATATGATTATTGGCGAGATTAACTGCATCAATCCCACCTAAGGTCAATATTTTCGCGTAGGAAGGATCTCCTTTAAAACGAAATGTTTTATTTGCCTTTTGCGTTGCATTTGTTAATGTCGTTTCTAAATTAACTGTAGTTAAGTCATCTTTGCGAAAGATGTCCAGTCCTTTGGTAAAGTAGGACAAATCATTTTTTGTCGCTTCATCAACAAATGAACCGCTGTATTGAAAGGTTTCATCTGTTCCAAGAGTAAAATCTCCTGCTGCACTTATTTTGATTTGAGCTTTATCAATTTGCTCTTGAACTTCTCCAACAGGTATAGCTTCTTTAGGCTTCTTTATCTCTTCTCCTGTTATGGGATTTTCTGGTGTTTTATTTTGTTTATTACTACTATTATCCTCGACAGGCTTTGTTGCAACTTCTTCCTGTTTTCCAAATTGGCTATACATGACTCCCCCGAATAGAATGAGAAAACAAACTAGTAAACTTTGCAAAAGCGTTTTTTTTGCTCTCCGCCTTTTACGCTTGACTCTTGATCTCCTCAGTTCATTTTCTTGATTCACCCAATGCTCCCACCCTTTTCTTATGCCATAACATAGTTTAATACTTATGTAACTAAAAAATTACTAGTTTTGTTGCAAAAAATACGAGAATCTCTATTAAAAGCTATAATAAATTCTCACCTACTAAAAAATTCTACTAATTCATCTCCTTTTAACCGATAAAAATGTTTTTATAAAAAAGTTTTTTTGTAAATCTATGATAATAGTTAAAATAGTGTTAAGATATTAATAATTTAAATTATTTGAAATTATGAAATTTTAAAAATGGAGTGATTAAGGGTGGCAGAATTACGCAGTAATATGATTAAACAAGGATTTGACCGTGCACCACATCGAAGCTTGCTCCGTGCTGCTGGTGTTAAAGAAGAGGACTTTGGGAAACCGTTTATTGCGGTTGTGAACTCATATATTGATATTGTTCCAGGTCATGTACATTTACAGGAATTCGGAAAAATCGTGAAAGAGGCAATTCGGGAAGCCGGTGGTGTTCCATTTGAAATGAATACGATTGGTGTTGATGATGGAATTGCGATGGGACATATTGGAATGAGATACTCATTACCAAGTAGAGAAATTATTGCAGACTCAGTTGAAACGGTTGTTTCTGCACACTGGTTCGATGGAATGGTTTGTATTCCAAACTGTGACAAAATCACACCTGGAATGTTGATGGCAGCACTTCGAGTGAATATTCCAGCAATCTTTGTAAGTGGTGGACCAATGAAGGCTGGGGTTGACAAGGAAGGAAACCCTCTTGACTTAACATCCGTTTTTGAAGGTGTTGGCGCATATCAATCTGGATTAATTGATGAAGCAAGATTACAGGAAATTGAACAATTTGCATGTCCAACATGTGGATCATGCTCAGGAATGTTCACAGCAAACTCTATGAACTGTTTAGCTGAAGGACTTGGACTAGCTCTCCCTGGTAACGGAACGATTTTAGCAGTTGCGCCTGAACGTAAGGAGTTTGTTAAACGCTCTGCTAAACAACTGATGGAGCTAATTGAAAAGGATATTAAACCACGTGATATCGTAACAATTGATGCAATCGATAACGCATTTGCATTAGATATGGCAATGGGTGGATCAACAAATACGGTTCTTCATACACTTGCTTTAGCTCAAGAAGCTGAAATTGACTATTCATTAGAAAGAATTAATGAAATTGCGAAACGCACACCACATTTAGCAAAAATTGCGCCGGCATCAGATTACCATATTGAGGATGTTCATAATGCAGGTGGCGTTAGTGCGATTATTAATGAGCTTCTTAAAAAGCCAGGTACAATTAATGGTGACTGTCTAACAGTTTCTGGAAAAACATTACGTGAAAATGTTGCTGGTGCAGAGATTTTAGACGAAAATGTCATTCGTCCTTTAAGTAATCCACATTCAGAGGAAGGTGGTCTTTCTGTACTATTTGGTAACCTCGCACCACACGGTTCAATCATTAAAGTTGGTGCAGTTGATCCAGAGGTTGGCGGCTATCATCGTGGACCTGCAATTTGCTTTGATTCACAAGAGGAAGCTCTCTCAGGAATCATTACAGGCAAAGTAAAAGAAGGACATGTTGTTGTTATTCGCTATGAAGGTCCTAAAGGTGGTCCTGGAATGCCAGAAATGCTTGCCCCAACTTCACAAATTGTTGGACGTGGTCTTGGAGCGAAGGTCGGCTTAATCACTGACGGACGTTTCTCAGGAGCATCACGTGGTATTTCAATCGGTCACATCTCACCGGAAGCAGCAGAAGGCGGTCCAATTGCGTTTGTTGAAGATGGTGACATTATCGAGCTTGACTTAAAGAAACGGACAATCCAGCTTGAAATCTCTGATGAAGAATTTGCGAAACGACGTGCAAACTGGAAAGGCTTTGAGCCAAAAGTGAAAAAAGGCTACTTAGCTCGTTATTCTAAGCTTGTTACATCTGCTAGTACTGGCGGAGTCATGAAAATTTAATTACTTTTTCCGTTTTAACCTGTCAACATCCTTAATGAGGAGGTTGGCAGGTTTTTTCTTGGAAATTTCCCTTCAATTTATTTTCCTCCAATAACATCTACAACATAATTTTCAGCAGAAATAGTCATCCTATAAATACACATTTACGATAATATTTAGGAAGTAGGAGCTATATTGAACGGGAAAATTATCGAAGTAGTGGATAAAAAACTAAAGGACCGCATTGAAAAAGAAATAAACGGAATGACGTTTACAAAAAACTTCCGCTCCCCTACTGCAGAGGAATGGTATCTCTTCCTGCCTAGCTTTCGCGATCCGGTTACTGGCGGTGCAGCTGGGAAGGCAATTATTCATTATAACCTTTACGATACAAAGCATATTTTCATTAATACAACGATCATTTTTGATGACCCTGAATTACATGATCGCAAATTACACGGACTTGTCTATGCAATTGCAGACGAAATCGTCAATCGGCTTGTCGGTTATGCTGATACATTATTGTCTGTTCATTCAGGGGCGAATTCATACAATGCAGAATATAAACAATAACGAATAGGTAGTGAATCCAATGAGCAAGCAACTTATGAAAGCAATTAAAGAATACGCTATACCACTCCACACTCATGATGATGTTTCATTCCTCCTCAACGAAATCGATGACGAAACATTTGTTTTACTTGGTGAATCCTCCCATGGAACATCAGAGTTCTATCAAATCCGTTCAGAGCTTTCCAAAAGGCTCATAGTAGAAAAGGGATTTACGTTTATCGCTGTTGAGGGCGATTGGCCTGCATGTTTGCAAATAAACCGTTACATTAAAGGCTATGACAAGCATATAAAAAGTGCAAGGGACGCTCTAAAAAAGGTTAATCGTTGGCCAACGTGGATGTGGGCAAATGAAGAAATGCTTGAGCTGATTGAATGGCTAAAAAAGTATAACAGCAAGCAACCAGAGAATAAAAAAGTTGGTTTTTATGGAATTGATATTTACTCATTATGGGAATCGATGGATGAAATAATCCATCATCTAGAAAAATCCAACTCACAAATGCTAAACGCTACTAAGAAAGCATTTGCTTGTTTTGAACCATTCAATCGGAGACCAGAGAAATACGGGGTCGCTGCAGCATTTTACGGTGAAACATGCCATGAAGAAGTAATAAGGCTTTTGACTGAGCTTCGCCTCAACAAGCATGAATTAACTAATAATGAAGAAGACAGTTTAAATATTGAAATCAATGCACTTATTACAGCTAATGCAGAGAATTACTACAGGACAATGGTTACAGATGACAATGGGTCATGGAATATTCGTGACAAGCATATGGTACAAGTTATTGAAAAAATATCACAATTTTACGGTGAGCATGCAAAGGGAATTATTTGGGAGCATAATACACATGTTGGTGATGCCCGTGCAACGGATATGGCGGATGAAGGCATCATAAACGTCGGACAAATCATGAGAGAGCAATTTGGTGAAGCTGCACTATTTATTGTTGGCTTTGGAACGAATTTTGGTACAGTCATCGCCGCAGACCAGTGGGGAGTAAATTATGAACGAATGGATGTTCCAAAAGCAAAATCTCGGAGCTGGGAGGATTTAATGGGTAAGGCAGGTCCGCACGACAAGCTATTATTTTTCAATCAAAAAAATCGCGAGCTTTTTTCTGAAACAATTGGTCATAGAGCAATTGGGGTTGTTTATAATCCCAATTATGAGCATTTAGGCAATTATGTACCTTCGAGCATGTCGAACCGTTACGATGCTTTCATTTATATCCATCAAACAAATGCCCTAACACCTCTTGAGGTTGAAGCTGTTTATTTATAGCTAATTGTATATTCCCGAACAAAAAAACGAATACTTTAATTGTTAATCGTGAAAAAGGAGGAATCATAATGGATGCTAAGCGAGCACAAGAAATTTCAAATTCACCGACAATGATTAATGTTATGTATCAAGGAAATAGCGTCTACATTGAACACGTTGATCAAGAAAGAGAATTAGCAACAATTCATCCGATAAACGAGCCAAACCAAAAGCAAAGTGTTTCTGTTACGAATTTAGTTGAATTAAGTGAGTAAAAATCAACTATCATAGCTAAATAATCTAATAAAAAGAGGATAATTAGGCGGCATATTGCGCTTAACTATCCTCTTTTTTACTTCTGACTAAGGCTAAGATATGGATTTAACTTTTTGATCATCTCATCAAGCTCAATCGATTGATTAAAGTACATTTTCTTAGCATTTTTATCCTTTGTTCTAAAAGCCATTGCTTCAATCTCAATTTGAGAGTTTCTTAAATTTGTGGAAAGCTCCTGCTTATGTTTTTCTTGTTGAACCTTAATATCATCCTTGTACAAATCAACATACACTTTTCCATTAGAATTTATTTGTGCTAAAAATACATCTTTAATTTTCGATGCACCTTGTTTTTTAATTTCCTCTAAAAGCCACTTCCTCGTATACCCTAAATAGTTCAACCGCTTCTCTAATAATGTTCCATCTATGATAACAAGAGATGGAGCGTGATCCTCTTCCATACTTAGCCCTAAATCTTTAGGTGTTAATGACTGATACTCAGGCTTTTTCATAACACTTATTTGCCCATTTGTTTCTAATATGGCCATTTCAACCTCTGAAAGATTAAAGGCATCTTTTTCCCTTAAGCCATTCATTAAATCGTCATATGTCAGCTTGTGCTTAAAAAGACTTTTCTCCATTATTTTTCCGTTCTTTACTAATATTGAAGGACTGCTCTCGACAAGATCGCGAAACTTAAAGGATTTAATGGCACCATAGGCAATAATAATTGAAAAAAGCGTGTAAATGACAATTCCTATCAAGCCATTTCTAATTTTCATTTCTATGTCTAACGCTAAGGTCGAAGCCATGTCCCCGATAACAATTCCAATGACGTAATCGAAAAAGGTAAGATGTGAAATTTGCTTTTTCCCCAATATTCTTGCGAGAGAAAACAATACTAGGAATGATAAAACTGTTCTCAAAGCAACAATTAAATATTCAGGCATAATAACCTCCAGCAAGTGTTATAATTATTATCTTTCCCTATCTTAAAAAATGTAGCAATTCATTCTTCCTTGAAATTTAAGCACCTTTTGTAAGACCATAAACATTAGTGGTTTAAGCAGCATATTGTTTTGTCGGGAAATAAGCTGGATGTCATGAGCTTATCGATATCATCGGAAATTTTAAAATAATAAAAAGCACATGACGATTTGCTGTCTCTGTCATGTGCTTTAAACGATCTCAAGATTTAATTGTCTCTATGCCGTGTTAAAAATGCTTCAATGCTTCTCTTCTACTCAGCGGCTTCAAGCTATGTGTAGATACAAATGACATTACAGCATCAGGATTTGTTTTTGCATACTGTCGTAAAGCCCAACCAATTGCTTTTTGCACAAAAAACTCATTGCTGTCTGCCCTACGTAAAATATAACGATAAAGTCTTTCAACATCGGTTTTATCCTTATAAAAAAGCTGATAAATAATTGCTGTTCTTTGTAACCATCTATTTTCATCCTCAATCCATTTATCAGCATAGCTCGAAATAATTTCAGGATGTGCTAAAAAAATGCTTCCAATCAAATGTGGTGCCAATTCATCAACTGTATCCCACCACGATTTCTTTACTATTAAATTCGATAACCATGGGATATCCTCTGGACCTAAAGTTTTTTTACTTTTCGCTAAAAGATCGAGAGCACCCTTTTGAAATTCTCTCTCCGGCATATCCCACAGAAAATAAATAACCGCTTGTAAACAATCTTTATCAGGGAGTCCATTGTCTTTGATAAACTGTGAAGTTAACTTCCTACGAATTGGGGCTCTTATTCCTAAAAATTCAAATTGATTTCGCAAATAATTTTTTGACCACTCTGCGTACTCTTCATCTTTATGACTATCATATAATTTGATTAATGGGAGAAGATAGGTTTTTATCATTTCGTCCATCGTAGCTCATCCTTTGTATCATGTTAGATTTTTCATCAATTGTTCCAATGTCGTTTTCAAGCCAATTTCATATGGTGTCGCAACAATTTCACCGATTCGTTTTTCATATTTTTCGCCGCTTAGCGTAAAGCCATCCTCCGTAATATACATGATTTCTACGACTTCCTTCAAGACTGGATCAAATAATCCGCTAAGGCGCACCGCAGCTCTATTTAACGGGATAACTGGTTTATTATTTCCAGTTATCTCCCTTGCGATTGCAAGCAGTTCTTTTCCAGTAATTAATCCAGAGCCAGGAATATTCCAATTTTCACCGTAGGCATCATCCCTGCTAGCTACCTCTACAATCATTTTCGCTGCATCAGGTAAATAAATATATTCTCTAGGGGTGTGCAAGCTTCCAATAAATATTGAAAGCTTCCCAGATGCTAATCCTGTTAATGTTGGTTGCAGATAGGAGTTTTGTGAAGTAACCCCATAATAATCAGGCAGCCTCACAATTAATGGTTTCGCTTGACTCCATTTTTTGTCAAAGATCAAATTTTCAAATTGAACACGTAATTTCCCCTTTTTCGTATGTGGTTGCTTCGGATGATTCTCATCACCTTTCGCAACCTGGTGACCATACACATATATTCCATCTACAATCACAATTTTCTTTCCTAAAGCATCAGCTGCCTTCATTACGCTTTCACCTAACGGAAGAAGGTGCTCCTCCATTTCATGGTATGGGACATTTGCACATTGAAAAATAACATCAGCATCATTTGCCGCCTCAACGATTGTTTCATACGCAAAGATATCTCCTAGCTTATACGTTAACAAATGATGATGATGATTATCGATAACCAAATGATTTAATTTCGTTTCTGATCTCCCGAATGCAATGACTTCGATTCCTCTTGCTAATAATTCAGTGACGATAACTTGACCAGTACCACCTGTTGCTCCTAATACAATTGCCTTTTTCATATTATTCTCTCCTTTATATTTAGTGATTAATCAATAATTAATTAAGTGAAACTGTTCCTTCTTTTTATTTTCCCACTAAAGATTTAGTTAGTGATTAATCAATAACTAAATCTTTAAATAAAAAACCGAATGATGCTTCGGTCTATTTTACTTTGCTATCCATTAACTCAGGTAAATCCATGAAGTAAGAAATGTTACACAATATCCCTCTTGCTAAAAAGGTCGTTACCTCCCTCTCTGGACTGGAAATTCCTGCTTCTTTAAACCTTTCAAGCGTATAGTTTCGCAGCTTCAGCAAACTGTTTTTCGTTATTTCTCGTATCGATTCTTCTACAATCGAAAAGCTGACAACTTGTAATGAGATTTCATGAGGATGTGATATCGATAATTGTTCATATGCGTCAACCATTTTCTCAACAAGCTCTTCAGGCTTAGCATCAACCTCTTTAAACGTTTGAAGAATTCTTTCAAATGCTCTCTCAAGTGCAGCAATAAATAATTCTTCCTTTGTTTTAAAGAAACGAAAAATATACGGTTGCGATATTCCTGCTCTTTCTGCAATAAGTGCCGTTGTTGTATTGTAATAGCCATTTTCCGAAAAAACTTCAAGACCTGAATTAATAATCTCTTCCCTTCGATCTTCCTTTTTTGCTCTAACCATATGATCCCTCACTAATTAGTTATTGATTGATTACTAACATAATATATCAGCTGCCAAATAATTGCAAGGGGTTAGTTCTTTATTTTTTATTGCTACCTCTGTTTTACCAAAATTCGACAGTAAACAATGATATAATGATTTGAAAATATACGTATTATGATGAAAAACCATCAAATCAGTCGCAAGCCCACAGCGACTTAGCTTAATAAAATAAATTGTTTCTATGAAATTCCATAAATACAGTAAAATTTTCAAATATCTTGAAACCTTTTTTCACTAGTAACGTATATAAAAATAGACCGGTTTAACTTAAACAAAGTCAAAGCATATTTTCGAAAACCTTCTAATACATATCAGGTGGTGATTGTCATCGGAATTTTTATCTTCATTTTGTTATTCATCTGTTTAGCTATCGTCTTGTTTTCTATCTTTGGAAAAAAACAACCTAAATTATTAATAGAAAACATCCCGGACCAATTAGGATTGCTTGAAAATGTTCCTAAAAATATACTTATTGAAAAGTTAAACTCTAGCTTAGAGGACGAATATATAACCCATGTTAAAAATCGGTTTTTAAAGGAAAATCCAAATTGCACTGAAGCTGATTTTGAATGGAGATTATTTGAGTTAAAGCGGTATTTTATGTTAGCAAAAATTTTAAAAAAGGTGCCAATGTTTAGCGAAGAAGTTGATGAAGTTTGGCATAGTATGATTTTATTTACTAAAGATTACGAGCAGTTTTCAAATCGTTTTTACGGAAATATGCTGCACCATTATCCAAATACAAGCCAAGCACCAGCCCCACAAGACCGTGCATTCTTCGATTGGATATTCTCACAGCTCTTCTCTATTACAGAGTTTAGTTGGAAATCATGGGGAGATTTCTTCAAGGAGCCTCTTGACAAGAAGACATTAGCTGAATTTAGAACAATGAGTAAAGAAGATCTCATTCATAAATATTTTAAGAATAATGAAGAAAATACAGCTATTATTACGTATTTAATCGAGCAAATGAAGCTGCAATTAGGTGAGGCTGAATCAAGGTATCAAAAAGATCAAAAAGGAGATTTTTCAAAACAGCGTACATTTGGAGATATGACGGGCTTATCACTTGTTATGGTATTTTATTCAACTTTTTATTTTGACGAATATTGGGACCATGCAAAGGAATTTACGTATGCAACTGTCTCTTCAAACACAAGTGGCTGTTCCTCTGCGGTTTTCTGCGGCGTAGGTTCAGATGATTCAGGTCATCATAGCGGTGGCGGACATGACGGTGGTGGCGATAGTGGCGGTTCAAGCTGCTCAAGCTGTGGTGGAGGCTGTTCATCATAAGGTAGTTTGCAAGATTCATAGTAAAAGCCGGTTTTCTTTGGAAAATCGGCTTTCTCCATAGCTTTTATCGTATTTCAATTCTAAAATAAATGAACATTTATAGTAATTGGCAAATCATTAGCATATTTCCATCTGGATCTTTAAAATGAAACGAATGTCCATGCTCAATCTCTGTCACGATCTCTACACCCTTCTCCTTCAAAAATTGATATGCCCCTACAATGTCATCGGTATTAAAATGAAACATCGGTGTTCTTGCATAACTATCCTCAGTATAGATTTTACTATCAAGAACAATATTCAATCCATTATTATCCATTGGGATACAGCATAAATGACCAACAATGATGTCAAAGCTAGGCTCTAACCCTAATATCGAACAATACCATTCTCTAGCCTTCTCAATATCACTCACTGGAATAAATATTGCTCCAACTTTACTTAAAATGGTACTCACCTTCACCGACTCCTCTTTATCAACTAATGAAAATAGTATTAACCTTGAAAATCAGTTGTAGAAAAATAGAATTTTTCCAAAATATTGCGATGATGGAGCTCATGTCCTGCAAGTATCCAAGCTAAAGCACGGACAGTTATATCAGATTGAATGGCAGTTCCCTTTCTTCCCCATGCCTCTTCATTAAAACTTCTTAGTAAGGCAACCGTAGAGCTTCGAACTGCCCTATACTGATCGATTAACATTTGCATAGACTGGTTGTTAAAATCACCAAGTTGAATATAAATACTCCAATTAACCCCTTGGAAATCAACCTCTTCTCCTCTTGCAATTTGAAAGAGAATTTGACCGAGTAACCTCTCTCCATCAGTGAGATGGCCAATGACTTCCTTCACTGTCCATTTATCATTAGCATATTTATACACCCCTTGCTGCTCTGAGATGTCATTCAACCGATTCGTTGTATCAGCTATCTGCTTCTCTAAAATGTCCGCGATATTCCCATTAGGAACTAAATCGATATATCTTGCAAAAAAAGGATCATACTCATTACGCTCAGGCCTTTTTTCCACCTACATCATCTCCTTTTATAGGTAATTGATTTTAACCTAAGAACAGTGTAATTGGTTATACTTACCAAATCAATAAAAAAGATCCTTTTACAACAAAGTATATAAAATTAGCCCTTCTAAAAGAGCAATCATTAATTTTATAGTATTATTGGATAGAAGATTTATTTTGCAAATTGGCAATAGCATTACAAAGGACTACTATTCACTATGAGGTAAAATACGATGAATTCTAAACTAAAAGTGTTAATCATCTTATTTCCGTTCCTCTATTTACTTCATGATCTAGAGGAAATCATGAC
Organism: Metabacillus sp. 22489; assembly: GCF_052044855.1. Taxonomy (NCBI): domain Bacteria; kingdom Bacillati; phylum Bacillota; class Bacilli; order Caryophanales; family Bacillaceae; genus Metabacillus; species Metabacillus sp. 22489. The sequence continues at coordinate 50,005 of NZ_JBQENT010000012.1, read as the reverse complement.
AATAGAATCGTTTATTGAAGCAAAGTCAACGCTCATCCCGTTTCGAGTTACAACAGGAGAATTTGCCTTAGCTTTTACACTTTTATGGATTGTAGCTTCAATAGGTTGCATCAAAGCGTTTGCAGGTAAACCCTTTTTAAAGATGAAGCCAGCGACATACTTGTCGTTTTTAGTCCCTGGTATTTTATTAGCGAACGGAATTGGTCATCTAGTTCAATTGATCGTTTTCAAAGGCTATGTACCTGGAATTATTACAACCTTAATGATCATCTTTCCCTATGCCCTTTTCGCATTAAAATTTCTTTTTTCTGAAAGGCTATTAACATTAAAGAGATTTCTTTGTTATTTTTCATTAGGTTTTGTTTTACAAGCACCCTTTGCTTTGATGGCACATATAGTATCCCATTTCATTTTAACCTTCTTTTAAAGTTATAAATGAGAAAAAGGCATTATTAGCAATGCCTTTTTCAATTAGAAATCCACTATTATCTAATGCTGAAAGGTTATTTCTATGACTCTAACAACATTTGACCTAGTTAACTGATTTTGCTATAAATCCTCAACTCGTCACCTATAGCTATTTATATTGTTAAGCGTGTTAGTTACTTATTAAAAGTTAAATTACTTGATCAATCATTTCCTCAATCTTATCACTTACATAACTCCGATTTGTTACAATATCATTGTTATCTAAAGTAATGCTTCGGTAATGCTCATCTAAGTTTAATTTTTCAAGAAGGGAGCCAACAGCACCTCTTGATTTTTTATCAATTTCGAAATAAATCGTTGTTTCTTGCTCACCTTGTAAAATATATGCCTCTAGTTCATCAAGCTTCTGATGATATTTTCCGAACGTTGGAATAAATTCAAATTGTTGAACAAATGGTAGCCGTGTTTTTACATATCGTGGAGGGGCTTGATTGTCCATTTGTCTAAATCGAAATCCGATGACCTTGATCGCATCAAAAATGTTTTCATAGACATTTGATGGTTCAACAGAGATGTGATCTTCATCCTTAGGGTCAACCGCATTGCGAATATCAAGTCCTGTATTAATCCAAACTGGTGGTACATTCCGTCCTGTTTTACTATCTCTTATTGTCATTGGTGTATGTAATGGTACACGGAAGGAGAAAGGGATTTCTTTCCGTTCACCTTTATGAATCACGAATGGTTCGTTCACTTTATGAGAATAAACAACTGTATTCGTTAGCCGCTCACTATCTTCGTGCCCATAAAGCGTCATTAAATTTAGTTTTATTGCTTCAATTTCCTGATCCATTTCACCGCCTTTAATTTCAACGATCCCCTCTAGCATCTCACCTTGTGTTACCGTTGTGTTTTTTAGCCTCGTATCAACTCGAGCGGATCCAATCCCAATACTTGTAATCACACGTTTTAAGAAGGACATCTCATAACCACCTTTATTAAAATGATAAAAATTACGTCTATTCATTTACGCAGTAATAGAAGATAAGTTTCAATTTTTTGATAGGATTTAAACTATTTAATCATCTTTAAAACTGCGAATCTCATGTTTATTTGAGATATCAAATCAACATTCATAATGGTGTAACTATTTTTCTCATATTTAAAACCTTGATTCTACTTTCAATCAAGGTTTTAATCTTTATTTTAAGAGAATTATGCATTGATAGTTTCTCGTATAATTTGAATCACTTTTTCCACTTCAGCCTTTTTAATGATGAGCGGTGGCGCAATAACAACCGTATCCTGCCCATCAAACGTAACAGCGCGGCAAATGAGGCCACGTTTAGCTGCTTCAGCAACAACCTGTGGTGAAAAAGGTGTAGTGGTCTTACTCGCTTTAAATTCAATTGCTGCCATCAACCCAAGTGCTCGAACATTTTCAATGATTTCACTTTCATTTTTAAGCTGCTTTAAACCAGCTAAAAGCTCATCACCCCGCACTTTTGCATTTGAGACAAGCTGTTCTCGTTCAATTATTTCGAGATTTTTTAATGCGATTGCACATGCTGTCGCATGACCACTGTACGTAAAACCGTGAAGGAAGGTTCCGCCAGATCGTTGTTTAAATGTCTCGTGAATCTCCTTACTTATCATCACACCACCTAATTGTGCATATCCACTTGTGATTCCCTTTGCGATACACATCATATCTGGTGTAACTCCATAATGCTCAATACCGAACCATTTTCCCGTACGACCGAAACCTGTAATGACTTCATCAGTTATTAACAATAGATGAAATTCATCACAAATCTTCCTGACCTCTGCAAAATAATTTTCAGGTGGTATATGAACACCGCCTGCACCTTGGACTGGCTCAGCCAAAAATGCTGCGATCGATTCAGCTCCTTCCCGAATAATCAATTGTCTTAACTCATCTGTATCAAACTGGTCAACATGTAAAAAATCCGGTGCGAGAGATCCAGAAAATTCGCGGAATGGCTGTAATCCTGTTGCACTTGTTGCCCCCACCGAGACACCATGATACGACTTTGTTCGTGAAATGATTTTTTTCTTTTCTGGCATACCTTTAATACTCCAGTAATGACGTGCTAATTTGTATGCAGTATCATTTGCTTCTGAACCACCAGATGTATAAAATACAGCTGATAATTGACCAGGTGCTATTTTTGCAAGCTTTGCTGCAAGGCGGATCGCTGGTTCGTTGCTAAAGGTAGCAAAGCAGGAGCTATATGCAAGCTTTGCCATTTGTTCTCTAGCAGCCTCCCCTATTTCAAGACGACCGTGGCCGATATTGACATTCCAAAGTGATGACATCCCATCAATAACAACATTTCCTTTTACATCACTTAAGTAAATTCCTTTACCTTCTTTAAAAATAAATGCCGGTCCTAACGTCTGCTGCTGTTCGATCGATGAAGTAGGATGTAAAAAATGCTGTTTATCTAACTGCTCTAGCTGGTGAATATCATCCATTTTATTTAGCATGCTTATCACCCTTTTTATGATTTTCTTATGTCTCACACCATTCGATCATTGTTAAAGCAATAATTTCCGCAGCATCAAACACCTTTTCGATTTCAATAGATTCATTCGGAAAATGGGCTTCCTCTGTTGTTCCTGGTCCAAATACGATCGTAGGAATTCCCCCGACCTTTGTTAGCAATCCTCCATCTGTTCCCCAAGGAGAGGCTTCAATAATCGGCTTTTTACCGATAATCTTCTCATACGTAGACGAAATGACATGAACAAGCTCATGATTTACATCAATTGAACCGGGAACCCATCTTGCTCCAAACCATTCAACCTCAACTGGATTTTCCGCAAACCAACTGTCTATTTCCTGTAAACGTTGTAGCCAACTTTCTAGCTCGTTTTTCGCTTCGGCTATTTCCTCCTCAGGTGATACACCTAGTCTTCCTTCTAGCTTGACGAGATCTGGAACAGACGATGGCCAATCACCACCTTGTATCCGACCAAGATTTATCGGAATCGGGATTGGTATGTCATTAAATAGAGGATCAGTAATAAGGCTGTTTCTCTTTCTTTCTAGCTCCTTTATTTGATTTATAACAACAAGCGCTTTTTCAATTGCACTGACACCTTCATATCTTGTTCCCCCATGTGCAGCTCGCCCCTTTACTAATAGCCTGAACCATAATGAGCCTTGCTGCTTCGGAAATATTTTTAGATTCGTTGGTTCAGGAATAATCGCCGCATCTGCACGATAGCCACGAAGAATTGCGGCAAGCGTCCCTGCTCCACCGCTTTCTTCCTCGATCACACTTTGAAAAATGACATCACCTTTTAAAGGGATTCCTAATGCACGTATTGCTGAAATGGCAAGAAGTAACGATACATTACCTCCCTTCATGTCTGTTGCACCTCTGCCATAAAGACGCCCATCAATAATTTCCCCGCTGAATGGGTCGTGCTTCCATTGCTGTTTGTCTCCAATTGGTACAACATCAATATGGCCATTTAAAATGATAGAACGTCCTCCCCCAGTCCCCTTTAAAATCCCAATTACGTTAGGACTGCCTGAAAAATCAGTTCTCGGCGAAGAAAAATAAGGATGCTCTGTTAACTCGCTTCCTCCCGGCTCCCACACATCAATCTTTAATCCGATTTTTGTTAACGTCTCAATAATAATCGCTTGTGCCTGCTTTTCATTTCCTTGAATGCTATTTGCCTGAACTAAGCTTTTTAACAATGTTTCACCTTGGGCACGGTTCGCTTGTAGCCATTGATGAATTTGCGCTGAAAACAACTTGCTTTTCACCAATTTCTCTCCCCCTTACCACTAAATGATTTTAAGATTGCTGCTTACCTTTAGCGGCGCTTCAGTTGATCCAATAATATCTTCAGCTGTATATGGTGACATAATTTCCTTTAGCACTAATCCTTCTTTTGTTACTTCGATAACTGCCATGTCTGTAATGATGAGATGGACACATTCTTTTGCAGTTAAAGGTAAATGACATGTATTTAAAATTTTTGCTTCACCTGTTTTCGTACAATGACTCATTAGAACAATTACTTTTTTTGCCTTCATCGAAAGCTCCATTGCCCCGCCAATTCCAGGGACTCGTTTTCCTGGAACGATCCAATTGGCCAAATCTCCTTTTTTACTAACCTCTAATCCACCTAATATCGTCATATCTAAATAACCGGAACGGATCATCCCAAACGCAATTGTACTGTCAAAATAGGAGGCACCTGGGACAATTGTGACTGGAAAACCGCCCGCATTACATAAGGTCGGATTTTCCTCCCCCTTTTTCGGAGACTTCCCTAAACCGAGAATGCCGTTTTCTGCTTGAAACATAACTTCGATATCCTTCGGGAGATGATTCGGCACTAATGATGGGATCCCGATTCCTAAATTAACGATCATGCCGTTTTTTATTTCTTCAGCAGCTCGTTTTGCAATCCGCTTCCTACTATCTACTCCCATACCCATTTCCAATCTACCCCTTTGCTTTGGATAACCATATCAACAAAAATACCTGGCGTCACAATTTGTTCAGGATCCAATTGACCGATTTCGACAATTTCTTCAACCTCTGCAATCGTATACGCCCCTGCCATCGCTACTAATGGATTGGTATTTCTAGCACTAGTTTCATAGATAAGATTTCCAAAGGTATCTGCCTTCTTTGCGTATACGATCGCAATATCAGCTGTTAACGCAGTTTCAAGCAAATATTCCTTTTCACCAATTGTGACCCTCTGTTTTCCACCTTCGATCATGCTGTTAATTCCGACATCTGTTAAAATCCCGCCAAGACCAACACCACCAGCACGAATTCGTTCTGCTAATGTTCCCTGTGGTGAGAATTCCACCTCCATTTTCCCATCGATCATTAGCTTTCCAGCAATCGGATTTGAACCGATATGGGAAACGATTAGCTTTTTTGCTCGTGCTAAACTAACCAATTTCCCAATCCCAATCGTAGGAAATCCAGCATCATTGCCAATAAGCGTTAGCTCCTTTACCCCTTTATGAATCATGCCATTTATAAGGGTTGGTGGATTTCCAATTCCACCGAACCCACCAAATAAAATCGTGCTCCCATCGTGGATATGTGCAAGGGCAGAATCCAAATTCCCTACTTTGTTTAACGACTTTTTTTCCGAGTATTCAGACATCCTCCTTGCCTCCTTATCGAAGATCTTGTTCTATCTCTATCAATGTTTCTTTTAAAATGCGAATCAACTGATCGGTTTCTTCCTTCGTAATAATAAATGGTGGAGCAATGATTACTGCGTCACCTTGAACACCATCTTTTCCAGCTGCTGCTGGATAGAGTAATAGTCCGTTTTCTCGTGCCTTTTTAACTATTAAATCAGTTAGAGCTAGCTTTGCTTCAAAGGGCTGCTTTGTTTTTCGATCTTGAACAAATTCCAGGCCTAGCAAAAGCCCTTTCCCGCGAATGTCTCCAATGATTGCTACGTCCTTTGCAACCTCCTGTAATTTATGAAATAAATAGCTTCCAATTTCCTCTGCTTTTTCCGTTAAGCGTTGTTTTTCGATATATTCAAGAACTGCTAACGAAATCGCGGCAGATTGCGGATTTGCACTATACGTATGCCCGCTCATAATCGAAGCTGATCCATTGATAATTGGTTCCATTACCTTTTCACTTACAAGTGTTGCGGCAATTGGCGTATATCCGGCACTCATTCCTTTCCCAAGTGCAATAATATCCGGCTTTACGTTCCAATGGTCAAGCCCAAATCGTTTCCCTGTCCGTCCTAGCCCTGTCATCACTTCATCTGCAATAAATAAAATGTTATATCGCTCACAAATGTCAGCTATCTTCTCGTAGTACCCTTCTGGTGGTACAAGTGCAGCACCTGAAGCTCCAACAATCGGTTCGGCAATAAACGCTGCTATATGCTCAGCTCCAATTCGATTAATTGCTGTTTCCAATTCAAGAGCACATGCTAATTGACACGATGGAGTTGTTTGCGAAAGTGGGCAGCGATAACAGTATGGAGCTGAAATGGAAGGATATTCCGCCAATAATGGAACAAATCTTTCCCTTCGTTTTACATGACCTGACATAGATAACGCGCCAATTGTAATGCCGTGATAGCTCATCCATCGAGAGAGAATTTTTTGTTTTCGATAATCCCCTTTTTCCTGCCAGTATTGAATCGCTATTTTCATCGCTGTCTCAGTAGCTTCCGATCCACTGTTTACAAAAAAGGAAAAGTAATCCTCATCACCATTCACTAATTCATTTAGCTTTTCGGCAAGCTGTTCCGCTGGCTTTGATGTAAATTGTGAACGATAAGCAAAGGACACCTTGCTTGCTTGATTTACCATTGCCTCAATGATTTCTGGTACTTGATGGCCAATGCTTGCCGTAACAGCTCCACTTGAACCGTCCAAATACTCCTTCCCTGTATCATCGTATAAATAAATCCCTTTCCCATAGGAAATCGTCGGATAATCTTCATTCATCATTGGTTTGATTAATAACGAACGCTGCAAAAGGGTACCTCCTCTCCCGGTAAATTGTTTAGTCGAATTTAAAATAATTTCTCTTTAATAATCTTGGCTGTGCCATTAAGTCTTTGTAAGTTATCTGTTTATGAAGCTTTGTTGTATCAATGAGTAAAAGCTGTTCTTCAATCTCCTCTATCACTGCTTCTGTCTGATATTCCATCCCACAGGAGGAGCATTTTATGCCAGGTGTTTCTCCTATTTCAATTGCCCTTGTTCCGTCAGGGAGCTCCCAATACACAGTTTTTGAAACCTGGGATACATTTTCTGATTCACACCAGTCACATTTCATCACGATTCCTCCTTGCTATTCTGATTTGTTATCCTTTAGCTTCTTAAGCTGTGCCTGGTATTTTTTCTCCTTTAATTCATCACGTTTTTCCCGCTTTTCCTTTAAAGAGGAATAAGTTGGACTTTGCTGAAAGCTTTTTCGACGGTCATAGCGCTCTAGAGATTGAGGAATAAGTGTTGTTTGCTCGTCATTCATTAAACCGCTAATTCCAATTTTTGAAGGGTCTAAATTCTCCGATGGATAAATGCTTTGAAAATAGTCATCAGCTCTGCCAGATACGTAGTTTTCTGGCTCAGGATATGTTGTAATGACCCCTTCAAAATTTCGTAAAACCGTTTTCGTTGGACTTTGGGAAATGAGGTAGTTAGGTTGTAGTGTGATTTTCCCACCGCCGCCTGGGGCATCGACAACGAAGGTTGGTACTGCATACCCACTCGTATGACCACGCAGGCCTTCGATAATTTCCAATCCTTTCGATATTGGAGCGCGGAAATGTCCGATACCTTCGGAAAGATCACATTGGTAAATATAATATGGGCGAACACGAATTTTCACTAAGTCGTGCATTAATTTTTTCATAATTGGGACACTATCGTTTATTCCGGCCAATATGACAGCTTGATTACCAACAGGAACACCGGCATCGACAAGCATTTCACAAGCTCTCTTTGATTCTTCGGTAATTTCAATTGACGTATTAAAATGAGTATTAAGCCAAACCGGGTGATACTTTTTCAAGATTGAGCAAAGATTTTCGGTGATTCGTTGTGGAAAGACGACAGGTGCTCTAGTCCCGATACGGATAATTTCAACATGTGGGATGTCTCGTAGATTTTTTAATATATACTCTAGAATCGTATCATTAATGAGTAGCCCATCACCGCCAGAAAGAAGGACATCTCTCACTTGAGGTGTTTGGCGAATATAATCTATTGCTGCATCTAACTGTTTCTTTGGAACACCCATGCCAATCTGACCGGAAAAACGTCTTCTCGTACAATAGCGACAATACATGGAGCATTGATTTGTGACAAGAAACAGCACTCTGTCTGGATATCTGTGAGTGAGCCCTGCAACTGGTGAATCCTCATCCTCTTCAAGCGGATCCTCTAAATCATATTTTGTTTTATGCAGCTCTGCACCAATTGGGATAGATTGCATTCGAATCGGACAACGAACATCAGTTGGGTTCATTAATGATGCATAGTAGGGAGTGATATTTAGAGGTATTGTTTTTGTTGAAATTTTCACACCTTCTTCTTCCTCAGGTGTCAAATCAATAACTTTTTTTAAATCATCTAATGTTCTAATCGTATTTGTTAGCTGCCAAATCCAATCATTCCATTTTTCATCTGATACATCCTTCCAAAGCTCAATATCTTTCCAATGTCTGCTTGGTTTATATAAATCATGGAGCATACAACAGTTCCCCTTTCATTTGCTTTTCACTTTATATGTTGCAAGAACCGTGCCAACAAATAAAATGAAGGTATAGAAAGATAAAAAGCAAAGAAAAAGGAGCAGCTGCCAAAAAACCGGCAAAACTCTCGACACTCATCTCAAGTTTTTTTGCTGAAAAATTAGCATCATGCTTAAAATTCAGCATTGAATAGTTTATTTATAGAGGTTTGAAATTCGCTAAATCCTTAACCCAAATATTCATATCCTCGAGTTTATCGAAAATATAACAATTATTCGTTAGCCTTCCTTGATAGGTATAGCCTAACTGATGAAAAGCAGCATTCATCCCGAATGATAACGCCCTAGCGATCGAATAAACACAATAGATTCCGTTGTTTTTAAGCTCCTCCTCGATAAGAAAAATGAGCTTTTTCATCAATCCATATTTTCGATGCTCTTGTAATGTTGCACAATCGGTAATTTCCGCGTTATGAAACAGCTTATTTCTCTCTGCAGAAGCCGCGCTAACAAGCTTTCCTTCGCATTCAACAACAAAAAAAATGACACCTGCCTCAAGTACTTTCTCTATATAAGCAGCATCATTCATTGGCGTTGGATAGATCGAAAAGACCGTTTTATATAAATCTGCTAAACCTGTTGCATCTTGTTTTTCAGCACGTCTAATGTAATAGTTCTTTGGGAGTTGGCTTACATGTTTCTTATCTTGTTTATCAGAAATCGCTCTTAAAATCTCATCCTCCTTTACCCAAAATTTGCTGATTCTTCGGTCATTATCTTTGTATAACGTCATAATGTAATTATCTGTTCCATTAAAATATCCCTTTATGATTGCTTCTAATTCAAAGCCATTTGAAATTAATTGTTGCCAATGTTCTGGTCTAGAATAGAAGATTACTTTTTTTATAGAATAGAATTCGACAGACTTTTCTAGCTCGATGAGGATATTTGTCATATTTCCCCGGTAATAATCTATGCGGATCCGCTCATTAAAATGATCGATAAAAAGCTCTACGATATAGTCAGATGCGAATACTTTTTTCGTTTCATAAGTTGAGCTCATCATTTCTCCTCCAATCATTTCAACTGAATACGATATTTTTTCATTTTATATTGTAATGTTTGTCTTGGAACCTCTAAAATTGCTGCTGCTTTTTGCACATTTCCATTTGCAACCTGTAAAGCTTGACGTATTAATGCTTGCTCGGTTCTCTCTACAGTGATTCGTAACGGTTTCAACGTTGTCTTTTCGTTAAGCGGCCGTTTTTTAATAAAAGCAGGTAGGTGTTCCTGTGTCATCATGTTTCCTTCCGTCATGTTCATCGCATATTCAATCACATGCTCTAGCTCACGAACATTCCCGGGCCAATGGTGCATCTTAAGTTGGTCAAGCACTTGTTGAGCAACCGTGACCACCTGCTTTTGCAGGCTTTCATTGTACTTATTAACGAAATGATGAATTAATAGCTCAAGATCATGTTCCCTAGAACGTAAAGGAGGAACTTCAAGATAAAAAACATTTAATCGATAAAACAAATCTGACCGAAGCAGCTGTTTTTCCATACAAACGTACGGGTCTTCATTCATTGCAACAACCATTCGTACATTGACGACATATGCTTCGGTTCCACCAACTCGACGAATAACACCATCCTCGAGTACTCGTAATAGTTTCGTTTGGAAATCTATAGGCATCGCTTGGATTTCATCGAGAAACAATGTACCTCCATGGGCCAGTTCAAATAAGCCAGCGCGATCGACTGAGCCTGTAAAGCTTCCTTTTTTTGTCCCAAATAGAATGCTTTCAAGAAGTGAGTCTGGTAATGAAGAACAATTTTGTGCGATAAATGGACCATTCTTACGTGAGGATGAATTGTGAATGGATTGAACGAGTAATTCCTTACCTGTACCGGTTTCTCCGTAAATGATAATGGGAGACGAGCTTGCTGCAGCTTTTTTTCCAAGGGCAATAACCTGTTTCATATGATGACTATCTGTCACAATATCTTCCCATTGATACTTTGCCCCGATGTTTAGCTTCGGTTTAATTTTACTTTGATTCACTTTTTCCTGAAGCTCCAATAGCTTTTGTGATAATTGTCTCACCTTTGATAAATCCTTGCCTATTTCAACCGCACCGGCTATTTTATTTCCAACGATAATCGGTAACGTCGTATTTATCGTATCAATGAGCTGTCCTTTTATATTTTTATACGTTTGTGGTTGTTGATAAATGGCTTTTCCTGTTTCAATTACTTTAAGCAATGTGCTTGTATGTCTCGTTAATGAAGGAAATACGTCCAATAGGTATTTCCCAAGCACTTCCTCAATCTCTACTCCATCATGATGTGCTGCCACTTGATTATAATAAATCGTCACACCGTCAGCATTCACCACATGGATCGCCTCGTCAATACTGCTTAAGATCGCTTCAAGCATTTGCTTCGTCTCGAAATTTTCCAAAAACATGAAAACACCTCTAAGTAAGTGACATATCTACTATTAAGGTATTAACGAAATCCGCTAACTATTCTCTATCTCATTTTGAATTGGTGCTTTTAACCAAAATTGTTAGTTTCTAATGCAGTGTTCGCTTTCTGCGGGTAGTTTGGAATCAACCTTTAGCGTTTGTGACTGTTGGTGCTCTCATTTTTACATGCGTTTCTTTGCGAGAGTCTCACATATCCTCTCAAAAAACAAGTAATACTGCTAATTTATAAAGTACATTCCATATAAATATAGTTGGCTCGAAATAGTCACAAATAGTTCAAAAATATGTTAAAATCAAAAAATTAGGTTTTTCGTTTGTAGATTCAAATGCTGAACAAAATGTCAGCTACACGGAATAGATGAATTGGAGTGTAGAGTTTCAATGAAGTTACATGCAGAAACGAAGAATAAGCGTGCTTTACCATTAATTGATGTATCCTCAGGTTCAATCGTTATGGCAATTGGTATTTTTTTAATTGGAGCGATTCAGCAGTTTTCCTTTTTAAACCAACATTTAAGTACGGTTTTAACCTTTTCCTTACTTTGCTTTTGGTTTATGTTAGTTCTTACTTTTTTTCTCTCGGTATGGCGTGAAGCATATCGGCAATATTTAACAAAGCACCCTATTACCTTTTTTGGCGTCGGCACTTGGATTGCCTCAACGTCTGTCATTGGAAATTTATTTGTCCTACGGTTTCCTTCAAGCCTGCTAGCTATTAAAGGATTGCTCATTTTAAACCTTGTGCTTTGGAGTTTTTTTATTGTTTTTTGTATGAAACAACTTAAAACGATTATAAAAAATGGTCACATCTTTGAAACACATGGGGCAATATTGCTTTCTACCGTTAGTACGCAATCAATTGCGATTCTTATGATCAATACAGATAGCCCATTTTCACATACTTCATTGATTGATGGCTTTATCCTTATCGGGATTATGTTTTACGTCATATCTATCATTCTGCTAATTATGCGGTTTTCAAAAAAAGTTCGTAATATTCATGAATGGAAAAATACCGATTGTATTATCCACGGTGCTGTTTCAATAACAGGTTTGTCGATGACGCTTTCTGGACATTTCAGTTCTTTTTCTTTGTCGATGATTTGGTATGCTGCTTTTAGTTTATTTGTATTTGTTGAATTCATAGAGGTTATTCGAGGCGTTAAGAGAATAAAAGATTATGGATTAAAAAAAGGGATTTTCACCTATCATGTTTCACAATGGAGCCGTAATTTTACCTTTGGAATGTTCTATCTCTTCACATTGCGTTTATTAGAAAACTACTCTACTGAGAATACGTTACTTTTTCAAAAGCTAGTACTTTATCCACTTGGGTGGATTGTCCTTCTATTATTGTTAATACAAATTTCAATTTTTTCTTATTCTGCTTTTCTGATGAAAGAGATTCAAACCCTTGCAAAACATTCTACGACATAAATTGTTACATTAACGTTTCCTTCCGTTTCCCATACCGGTAATATCGTATTCAGTAAAGAGGTCAAGCAATCGCTTGACTTCTTTCTTATTTCATTCATAGAAATTCAGGATTATTTTTCAAAAAATTCTCCCATGCTTGTTTAGTACCTACATCAATTTCTGCCTTTGAGGCATTAAGTCTTTTCTCAGAATCACCATAGCCAATTTCGATTGTACCTGTAGCGAATCGATCGAAAACTGAATCTGCAAAATCATCCAATGGTGCCCCCATCGTATGAATCCCTGCTCCACCTAAGTCAGTATTCACAGCCGGCGGAAACACTTCAATGACGGAAACATTTGTCTCTGCAAGCTGGTGCCTTAATGATACCGAAAACGAATGAATCGCTGCTTTTGTTGCACTATAAATCGGTACCCAAACACCAGGTCTAAGAGCCAAGCCTGAAGAAATATTTATAATCGATGCTGTCTCCTGTTTAAGGAAATATGGTAGAAATAGCATTGATAAATGCATTGGTCCCTCTATATTTATTGCAATTTCCTTTTGATACTCCTTCCATTCCTTTTCAGGCTTCAAAAGGTTTATCCTTTGCTGAATTCCAGCATTGTTAATTAAAACATTAATCGCGGGAAATTTATTCACTACCCATTGATACAATGCTTCCCGTTCTGCTTCAACTGCTACATCACATGTTTTTATATGGATAGAAGGAATTTTCTCCTTTGCTTCTCTTAACTTCTCTTCTCTGCGCCCAACGATGATTACTTCATTATTTTTTTCGATAAATCTCTCAGCAAGTGCTAACCCAATTCCTGAAGCACCACCAGTAATTAAAACCGTATTTCCATTTATCCTCATGTTCTCTCCTCCTTTTCATTTATGGAATGACTTCCTCTTTTCTAGCCAAAATCTCTATTTATTTTTAGCACTAATTGTAAATCTATGCTACTTATTCATTTCGTTTTATCAAAAACTACCATATTATACTTTGATTAACAATTCTATTTAAACTTCCTATTCTTTTGCCCAAATCAACCAAAACTAGTTAGATCGTACACCCCCTATTCATTCCTTCCACATATATTGCCATTAACTTTAGAAGAATAGGAGGTTATGAAACATGATGGTTTGGATTGGTATTTTTGGGATTCTCGCTGTTCTCTCCATTCTCTTATCGGTTTGGATCACTTCAAAAAACTCTACTTCTGACTCCTTTGCAGATAAACAATTAATTGTGAAATTTGTGGATGATACACCAATAGAGAAAATAGAAGAGATCAACAAAAAAATGAAGTGTACGCATTTAGACGAAAATACAGATTTAGGTATTCAAGTCATCCAATCAAAAAGAAGCGTTAAGCGAATGCTCAAAAAATATAATAAATTAGCTGAAATTGAGTACGTTGAACCGAATTATATTTACAAAGCTTCCTTTCAACCAAATGATACGTATTTCTCCTACCAATATGCTCCAAATAAAATCGAAGCCCCTTCAGCATGGGATATTACGCAAAGCAATAGTACGATTAAAATCGCGATTGTTGATACCGGAGTTCAACTCAATCATCCGGATCTAGTGAATAAGCTGTTACCTGGTTATGATTTTGTTAATCGTGATGCAAGCCCAGAGGATGGGAATGGTCATGGGACACATGTCGCGGGGATTGCTGCTGCAATGACTAATAACGCTCGAGGAATTGCGGGGGTTGCCCCACTAGCATCAATTTTACCTGTTCGGGTTTTGGATAATAATGGTAGTGGACTGTTAAGCGATATTGCAAACGGGATTATTTACGCAGTGAACCAAGGGGCACAAGTCATTAATTTAAGTCTTGGTGGAGCTCAAGGGGCAACAACTCTACAAAATGCGATCGATTACGCTTGGAGCAGAGGTGCTGTTATTGTTGCTGCTGCAGGAAATAACGGTGTCTCAACTCCGACCTACCCCGCGAATTATTCAAAAGTTATTGCCGTCGCTTCCACAGATTCAGCTGACCGAAAATCATCTTTTTCTAACTACGGCAGATGGGTTGAAGTTGCAGCACCAGGGTCAAATATTTTATCTACCTATACAGGAAGCTATTATGCCTATTTAGATGGCACCTCAATGGCTTCCCCACAAGTTGCAGGCCTTGCTGCACTTTTAGCTGGCCAAGGAAGAAGCAACACGGAAATACGCTCAATTATTCAAAATACAGCTGACCCAGTCCCAGGAACCGGCACATATTGGATTTATGGACGAGTGAATGCAAACCGCGCTGTCCGTTCTTAAGTTACGACTCTTCATATACTAGCTTGCAAACAACAAATCAACCACCCGTCGTAATGACGGGTGGTTTGCTAATTGCTTAACACATTTGTTACTAACTTTCTTTTGTCGAAGTCTCAAAGCTATATTTTTACATTTGATTCTTTTTTTAAAATCTTCAACTGTAAATGGATTTATTCTATACTATTTCTTTTATCAGTTTGTGTTGATTGTTAGGTACTCTATCATGTTAATTCCAAATCCCAACGTTCCTCAACAAGCTTTTGCCCCCATAATAATTGTTCCTCTTTTACTTCAGTCATTTTAAAACCAAATTTCTCATATAATGGTCTTGCAATCAGCATATCACTAACTGTCCAAAGAAAAATTCTTTCATAATTATGCTCTTTGCAATAATCAACAATCGACTTGATAAGTTGAGTCCCTACTCCCCTTTTTTGAAATACCGGGTTTACCAAGAACCACCTTAACTGCCCTACTTGTTTATCATCATTTACCAAACCAATACAACCTGCAAATTGTCCACCTATTTCAGCTATCCAAATTTTTTCTATTTCAGCTTCAAATGTCTCATGAAGATAGGATAAGAAACTTTCATCCCACTTATATACTTGGTTATAAAATGACCATTGCTTTTCAATCATGTTTGCTACATCTTCAGAAGTGTAATAACTCCTAATAGAAATAACATCTTCCTTTTTATTAAATGAATGAGAGAGTATTTCTTGTATCGTGTTCATAGAAGAGACAAGCTTTTGCTGTTGAACATGATCTAAATTTTCAAGAATATATTCTACTTGTTGGTTCGCCTTTTTCTCCAACTCTTTATAAATTAATTTCCCATGCTCTGTCACATATAAAAAATGATTACGTCCGTCTTCTTTACACTTTTGTTTATAAATCATCTTTTCCTTTTCGAATTTTTTAGTAATTCTACTTACATAACCACCATCCAATTCTAATTTTTCCTGAATAAATTTGGCAGTACAATTACTAGTGTTATAAATTTCAAATAAAATACGAGTTTCAGTTAAAGAAAATGGGCTGTCATAAATATATTCATTTAAAAACCCTAAAACGTTAGTATAAAAACGATTAAACTTTCTAACTTCTGATACATTTGAAACAGTTAAATTTGTCATATCTAATCAACTCCTTGACTTTAAAATAATTGACTTTGTCAACTATAAGAAAAGGATAAAACAATATAGTTGCTAAAGTCAACTATTGTTTTATCCTTTTACAATAGTAAAAATCCTTTATAAAGAGAAGAAACATTTGAACTGTATGGTTGCATATTTAACAAAACTTAGCACTTATCCTATACGATTGTTTTTTAAAATTTACCAGCCTTATTTTTCATCATTAAAACACATCCTATCATTGTGCCAAATCAGCTAAGTTCTTTATGATTGACATCTATCATCGTACTATTTATACTTACACTTATATTTAGTATGTATAGCAACTAAAAAGAGGGATTCACTTGAAATTTTCGTTTCAGGATTATATAAGTATTAAAATACACAAAACTGATTTGCTTCTTAGTAGCTTTATAAAAGCGAAATTAGAACCGTTTAATTTGGCACCCGAACAGAACCTCATTATGATGCTTCTATGGGAAAATGATGGATTAACACAGAACGAGCTTGTCAGAAGGTTAGATAAAGATAAGACGAACATTGCAAGAATGGCATCTAGTCTTGAAAAAAAAGGGTTTATTAAGCGAAGCGAATGTCCGAATGATCGCCGCTCAGTAAAGCTTTATCTAACTGAATGTGGCAAGGAGCTTGGTACTAGTGTGATTCCTATTGCCGAACAGTTCAATGAGATCGTACGAAATGGACTGACGAATGAAGAGCTATTAGAATTAGATAGACTGCTTTCGAAAATCACCGAAAATGTCCGCTCCTTCAGTTAGATTGGACTTTTCCCCCTTACATTTGTTGCTGTAACAACTAATAAAGTTTGAAATACTTATTATTTTTGGAGGTTTTTTTTAATGGCAAACGTATTATTTATTAAAGCAAACAATCGACCTATTGAACAGGGAGTAAGTGTAAAGCTATACCACACTTTCCTTGATAGCTACAAAGAAGCTCATCCAGATGATGTTATTACAGAGCTAGATTTATTCGCAGAAAATTTACCATACTATGATAATGACAAAATTAACGGTATGTATAAGCTTGCAAATGGGTATGACCTTACACCAGCAGAAAAGGAAGCAACTGATTTAGTTACTAAATACTTAAATCAATTTTTAAATGCTGATAAAATTGTATTTGCATTCCCATTATGGAACTTTACAGTACCAGCTGTTCTTCACACATATTTAGATTATTTAGCACAAGCAGGAAAAACATTCCGCTATACAGCTGAAGGTCCAGTTGGCTTACTTCCTGATAAAAAGGTTGCTCTTTTAAATGCAAGGGGCGGCATTTATTCAGAGGGTCCTGCAAAGTCCTCAGAAATGGCTGTTAACTATGTGAATGCAATGCTAAGCTTCTGGGGAGTAACAGACATTACTTCTGTCATCATTGAAGGTCATAACCAATTCCCTAATGAAGCAGAAGGCATTATTGCAAAAGGTCTTGACGAAGCTGCTGCTGTTGCTAAACAATTTTAATAAAAACGAGACATGGATTTCTATTTAATCCATGTCTTTTTATTTAGCTCTTTTTCTGAAAAGATTGTTATTTTTGCATAAGAGTTGATTGGAGTTACTTGCAACACTTCTGCGGGATGCATGATAGAGGTGAGACATAAGCAGGTACTTCGCGGAAAGTGAGTACTATTGTGACCTTCAACCAAAACCACAATTAAGTAAAAAGCAATAAGTTTACGAAAATAGCCTTTTATTTATATAGGAATACCCTTTAGTAAGTCCCCCATTTTTCCTTTAAAATAGCTTTTTATATGCCTAAAAAATGTTAGAATAATAACAATCTATGCAATAAGGAGGAGACTTATTTGGAAAGCAATGTACAGCTTACATACAAATTAAATGTACCACTTGATCCAAAGGATGTTGCAAATGTTTTCAAAGAATCTGGGATTAAACGCCCTGCTGATGATTTACCAAGAATCAAGCAGATGATTGACAACGCCGATCTCACCTTTACCGCTTGGGATCAAAATAAATTAGTTGGGATTGCCAGAGCTATTACAGATTATTGCTATTGCTGTTACTTATCTGATTTAGCAGTCGATAAAGCCTATCAACATAAAGGGATTGGAAATCACTTAGTCGAACTGCTACAGGAAGAATTAGGAGAAACGGTTGCCCTTATTTTATTATCTTCTCCGATTGCAATGGATTACTATCCACGTATTGGCTTTGAGAAAATTGATAATGGATTTAGAATAGCACGTAAAAAATAGATTGATTATAGAGGGGAATAGTAATCCCCTCCTATTGTTATTATTTTCTTCCCCAAGCTTCTATCCACTTACATTAAGCATTCGATTAGCTAACTCTTTTCAAATTCCCTTTCGTTCAATTATAACGACTAAAGTCACAATAATGATTGATAATCCTACGAAAAAATATCCATTTTTCTGATTTTCCCAAAATTATATTTTCTTTTATAAATAGCACTGATAAAATAATAATTGCAACTAGTTAAGTTAACGATTAAGACATATCTTTATATTATTACCTTATTTTGAAAGCGCTATCTATACTTTTAACCCTTTCTTAAGAAAGGAGTGTGATTCGGCGAAAAGAAAGGGTTGAAATAAATAATTAATTAGAGGTGATAATAATGATGTTTCGTAAAAGTTTTGTATTTATATTAGCTCTCTTTTTTGTTTTCTCTACATCCCTGTTTTTCTTCCATCCAGAGGCAAAAGCAGCTACCGGTTTTTATGTAAGCGGAAATACCCTATATGATGCAACTGGTAAGCCATTTGTTATGAGAGGCGTGAACCATGGACATTCCTGGTTTAAAAATGATTCAGCAACCGCAATCCGTGCTATCGCTGCTTCAGGAGCAAATACTGTAAGAATTGTTCTATCAAATGGCACCCAGTATACAAGGGATGATATTAATACTGTCAAAAATCTTATTACTCTTGCCGAACAGAACAAGCTTATTGCTGTTTTAGAGGTTCATGATGCAACTGGTAAGGATGACTTCACCTCATTAAACAGCGCAGTCGATTATTGGATAAGCATTAAAGATGCACTTATAGGAAAGGAAGATAAAGTTATTATTAATATTGCAAATGAATGGTATGGTACGTGGGATGGAGCTAATTGGGCAAATGGCTACAAGCAGGCGATTCCGAAGCTAAGAAATGCGGGATTAAAACATACGTTAATAGTTGATGCTGCAGGCTGGGGACAATATCCCGCTTCCATTCATAACTATGGAAAAGATGTGTTTAATTCTGATCCTTTGAAGAACACGATGTTCTCCATCCATATGTATGAGTATGCTGGAGCTGATTCAGCAACTGTTAAAGCAAATATTGATGGTGTCATAAATCAAGGATTAGCTTTGATTATTGGTGAATTCGCCCATTGGCATTCAAATGGAAATGTTGATGAACAAACAATATTAAGCTATTCACAGCAACGTGGTGTTGGTTGGTTAGCATGGTCCTGGAAAGGAAATAACTCTGAATTAAGTTACTTAGATATGTCTAATGATTGGGCCGGTACAAGCTTAACATGGTGGGGAGATTACATTATAAATGATACTTATGGGTTAAAAGCTACAGCTAAACGAAGTGGAGTATACTAAAGAAAGCCCTATTATCTATTCAAAGAGAAGGATCATACTTCTTAGTAGAGTTTGATCCTCTCAGTTCATGATGGCTAGCTTATGCTCCGAAAACATTTTTAACTAGACCAATAAATTGATTCGGTAGTTTCCAAGACGATATGAAGCCCAATCTTCTCTAAAACTCTTTTAGATGCAAGATTATGTGGGTTACATGTTGCTGTTACCTTTTTTACATTTTGTTGGGAAAGCCCCCATTGAACAAGGGCTTTTCCACTTTCGGTTGCATAGCCTTTTCCCCGATATTCTTGCACAATACTGTAGCCGATATCAATTTCTCCCTTTTCATTTGGGCCACCCTTAAATCCGATATCACCTATAATCACTTTGTCTTTTTTATGGATAATTATCCATTCCCAGCTTTCCTCTTCAGGCTTTACCGTAAAGCGGTCAATTTTGTATGGAAATAGTTCAAGATATACTGGCAACGGCCAGTCCTTCGCTTGTTTAAAAGGAAGCTTTTCAGGCTGATGATGTAGAATCGCCTTCATCATTTCCTTTGTAAACGTATGTAACAATAAATTTTCTGTTTCAATAATTGGCATGTGTTCCTCCAATTTAAGTTTATTTACGTTATTGATGTATACACTAGATTACCAATTTAATTGTCGCTTTTATAGAAATTGAAAAATCGTCCTCTTAAATTTGCAAACTATTAATTATCTAAATCATTATCAAGAAATGACTTCTTTTCTTCTTTTATCCCATATTTATCTTCGAGAAATTTTCCAATGATTGAGCTATTTATTCCCTTTCTTACAGCTGTTTCAATTACAACATATAGAATAAATACTCCTATTAAATAAGCAATAATTGAGAATATGATGTCCAAATGAGAGCCCTCCTACTAAATATCTATAATTTACCATATATTTTTTATCGTTTTTTAGCAAGCTAAAGTTTGTTCTAAAATGAATAAATTAACAAATACTAAGCATTCTAATCATGTATGTAGGAGGTGATAACAAATGCCCAATCGTTCAAATCAAAATGGCACAAAAAAAAACGCTCTGAAAAACAGTCAACAATCAGGTTCTAATTATCATAAACAACATTCAGGAGATGTTGAAGGTTACGGTGAACCATATCCAACAGCTACTAATGCTAGTGATACATCTGAAACAACAAAATAAATGATACTGTGAGTGAATGGAGCCTTCGTTCACTCTTTATTTTCGAAGCTCACTATACTGAACATGTATTCGATTTTCAGGATTTTTATCGACCGTATATAATACGATAAGGAAAAACCATTCTAAAGGCTTCATTAAAAGATAAATGATATCAGCCGACCATTTCGAGTGAATATGCTTACTTATAGGATAACCGTATTTATCATAAAAATTGCGGATGATTTTATGGATCGTTGGCACATACTGCTCAAGGATGTTTTCGAATGCATTCGCAATTAGTAATTGACGGTTTACAGGAATCCTTTCTCCTCTTCGAATCCCCGCGCGAATTGGCCTAACTAATTTCTTATGTCCTTTAGCGGAAACTGTACATAAATAATGTCCATCTCCAGACACCATTTCTGGCTTTGGAGCTGGAATCATTGAATAGTTAAACGAGCTTGTTTCAAGAAACACACGGATCAAGCTATCTGGTCGTTGCCCAAACAGCACTAAAATGAATTGAATAATAACCAATATGGGAAAAAAGGTAATCATCCATAGCTTTGACATCTGTTGATATTGACCCGAAAGATTATATAGAGCAAGTAAAAATCGATTGCTCTCGTTTATTTCCTTTTTACTTTGACTAGTAAGAACATGATTTAATGACTCTTTTAATATAGCAATATATAAAAAACATAATGCTAAAAAGGATATTTGCAAAAGGGTAACGACGAAATAATCACCATCATGCAAAAAGCCAGTATGTGTAAGGTAGACTCCGGCAAACATGATATTTATTATTAATATCGTACTGCATAACACATAAAGTATCGGTGATAATGCATCGTGAAAGAAGGCAATTAGGCAAAAGCAAATAAAGCCGACTATGAATAACGCGATAACAGAATCAATATATTCATTTGCTAGTGATGCATATCCATTAACCTTTTGACCAGTAACTTCAAAGATCCGCAATGTCTCGCCACCTTTAACAGCTTGACCATTGAAAGAAAAGCCAAACATAAGCAAGCAAAGAATAATCAGAGCCGAAAAGCAATCGATTACCCTTACTTTCCCCTTTCCCTTTTCCTGTTTTGTTGACTTAAAGCTTTGGCATATTCTAATAAAGCTATATATAGGTATAAAAATAAATAACAGTAGCAGAAGCCAAAGTACCACACAAATCACCTCTCATGCGCAAAAAATATTGTTTATTATTAATTAATTTTGGAAGGTTAATTATGATTAATAGTATAGTCGGACAATTTCATTTTCGTCTAATATCCCTCTTCGTGCTAAATATAAATCAAGAAGCTCAATAACCCTTACTATAGTGACATATCTACATAGAATTATTAGGTATGTTTTTACATTATTATATTTTTCTATCATATACAAGTGGTTTTGCTAAATAATTCCATGTTCATAAGAGCAGGTTTTTTAACTGTTTTTTTGTAAGTTGAAGTATTACGAGACTCTTATACTTGAGGGAGGGAACTGTAGCGGAACGCCCTAGCTACAAAGCTTACGAAAACAGCCTAAATAGCAAAAAGCCTGAGGTCATTCCCTCAGGCCTTTTGAACTTTATTTTTAGTTAATATGCTTATAAGGACGAAACTAATTAGTGATAGAAGAACAGGTAAAACAACTGTATGAACTCCTAATGGATTTGGAAATAGTCTATCAAAAACAATATACGATCCCATCCCGATGATCATTGAAGTAATTGCACCGTATTTATTTCCTTTGCTCCAATAAAGACCGAAAACAATTGGCCAAATAAACACGGATTCTAATCCACCAAAGGAAAATAAATTCAACCAAATAATTAAATCTGGAGGGCTAAGTGAAAATAGAATAACAGCGATGCCAATAATTGAAGTGACCCAAAAGCTTACCTTTTTCACTTGTTTTTCAGACGCATTTGGCTTTATATAATTTAAATAAATATCTTTCGTAATTGCTGAGCTAACTAATATGAGCAGTGAATCAACAGTCGACATTATGGCCGCCATCGGAGCAGCTAAAACAAACCCTGCTAATAATGGTGGTAACACGGTAAGGGTTAATGTCGGCATTACTTTATCACCAATCTCTATGCCAGGAATAACCGCTCTAGCAAACACACCAATTAAATGCATCCCTAGCATGATAAAACCGATAACAATTGTACCGATAATAATCGCGCGATGCATTGATTTCGAATCTTTATAGGACATTGCCCTTACCGTAATTTGCGGAAGCCCAACAACCCCTATGCCGACTAAAATCCAAAATGACGAAACATATAATGGGGTTAAATCCTGCTCAGCTCCAAAAGGTGAAACTAAATTTGGATTTTCCGCAACTAAATCTGCCATAATCTTATCGACACCACCACCAGCGATTATCGTACCGATTAAGAGGATAGCGGTACCGAGAAACATGACAACCCCTTGTACTGTCTCAGTTAACGCTACTGCACGAAAACCACCAACAATAACATAAACAAGAACAGAGAAAGCAAAGATAAATAAAGACGAAGTATAGGAAATGCCTGTTAATGATTCAATTAATCTCGCTCCACCAACCCACTGTGCAGCCATTGACGAAAACAAAAAGACAATGATGCTTAGTGCTGACAAAATAACAACTGTTTTACTTTGATATCGTTCCTTTAAAAAGTCAGTTATCGTAACAGCATTATACTTTCTTGCCATTATCGCAAATTTCTTTCCTAGAACCATTAATACAAAATAACCTGTTGCAAGCTGTGCCATCGACAAAAGCACCCAGCCTAAGCCCTTTGTATAGGCGACACCTGGTCCACCAATAAAGCTGCTTGCACTCCCGTAAGTGGCGATCATTGTCATAGCTAGGACAAAGCCGCCTAACTGCCTACCGCCTAAAAAATATTCATGGATAAAAGAATCCGTCTTTAACACATATTTATTTGCCCAAAAGCCTACAAAGAAAATCACGAACAAAAATAAGAGCAAGGGAAGAATAACTAACCAATTCATCGTTGTTCTCCACCATCCTCATCATCTTCAAACGGTACCTCTTTGAAAATATAATTTACTACAATAAAAACAAGAATAACAACGACGATAAATCCTAACACACAGCTATAAAAAAACCATTCAGGCATTCCGAATATGTAACGGTACTCGGTCGGGTCTCCCCCGCCCATCCCATATGCAAAACCAAACCACCAAATAAAATTAAATAGAACAAGGGCAATGCCTATTACCGCTTCCCTATGAGCGATTTTAAAACGCTTGTCTTTCATAAAAACATACACCTACCATCATGCATTTCAATAATTATGTAATTTTCATTATCATACCATAACATGTTACGGTAGACTTTAAAAGTAAAATTGATTTTTGCAGATAGTCTTCTATCACTTCTCTCATTCCAAAAAAATAAAAAGAGCTAACATCTTGTAGCTCTTAACTTGGATATGTGTTATTCATTAATCTTATTTTGCAGCTCCATTGCAATTGCTTGGGCCTCTTGAAGCTTCATTTGGGCATTTTGCAGATCAAGCTGCTCCTTTTTCACGCGTTGCTGTGCTTCTTTTAACTGATGGATCTCTGTTTGTACCTGCTGCTCTGCTTGCAGTAGATGATCTTGTTCAATTTGCAATTGCTCATGAGCCTTTCGCACTTCATTTTGCGCATCTTGTAATGAGCCTTCGTAATTGTTTTCCATGCATTAAGCCTCCTATCATCGTTAAAGCGTTAGTCGTCACTTTATCAATGATTATCTTGCTACCATGAAACATTTTCTATTCATTGTCTAACTTTAATTAGGCTCGACATGGACAATCACATCATAAATTCCATGCACCTTTTTCAGCTCATTTTCAACAGCAGTTGATATATCATGGGCATCTCGGATACCTAAATTAGAATTAACGAGAATGACGATATCGACGACTGAATTGTTTCCGTACGCCCTTGCCTTAATATCTTTAACACCTTTTACACCAGGCATCGAGAGGACCGTTTCTTTATATACATCCATTTTCTCGATATCATATCCATCTGTTAAATGGTGTGATGTATCGCGAAAAATTTCCCATGCCGTTTTACAAATGATAATTCCTACTAGAACAGCTGTAATCGGATCTAACCATGGAAGACCAAATTGTGAACCGATAATACCTATTACTGTCCCGACACTTACTAAAGCATCTGATAAATTATCCTTTGCAGCAGCCATTAGTCCCTGACTATTTATTTTCCGCCCAAGATTTCGATTATAGCGATATACGAAAAACATAACGACCGCACTAAAAAGTCCTGTCCACGCTGAAATTAAATCAGGTGATTCTTGTTGACCATCGAAAACCGAGAGAATTGCGTTATATAATACTTGAAAACCAACGACAGCCATAATAAATGATGCCACCATCGATGCGACGGTTTCTGCCTTCCAATGTCCATATGGATGGTCTTTATCTGCTGGCTTTTGCGATACCTTTAACCCAATAAGTACAGCAACAGAGGCAATAATATCTGTCGCGTTATTTAGACCATCCGCTTTCAATGCCTCAGAATGAGCTATATATCCAACGAATAATTTTAACGCAGATAAAACGATATATGTAATGATACTTATAATTACCCCACGCTCGCCTAATTTTAAATCATTTACTTTTGTTTCCATCATTTGCCCTCCACTTTTTATTACTTGAACATCATATCAATTCGAAAGCGTGTGGGTCTACGGCAATCTTGTTTCACTATTCTATACTAGTGATAGAAGGTCAAAAATGTTTCCTTCATTCAAAAATTGAACCTATATCAATTCTTCTAAAATCGACATAAAAAAGATGATGAACTTAACTTATTTCACCATCTTTTTAAAAGCACTATTTTATTTTCTCCTTAAATTCGCACGTCCATTCTCCCAAGTAACAAAAACTTCACATTCAAATAGCTTTGAAAGTCTTTCCTCTGAAATCATATTCTCGGTCAGCCCTGCATCAAATACTTCGCCATTTTTTAATAATAATGTGTGAGTAAATATTGGCAGGATTTCTTCAACATGATGTGTGACGTACAATAAAGTCGGAGCATTTTCTTTTTCATGGATAACTTGAAGTGATTCTAGAAGCTGTTCACGTGCCAGAAAATCTAAGCCAGTCGTCGGCTCATCTAGTATAAGCAGCTCCGGATCAGCCATTAAAGCTCTAGCAATTAATACTCTTTGTTTTTCTCCTTGTGAGAGTGTTTCATATGTACGATCTGCATAAGGTAAACAATGCAGTTCATCTAATAGCCGAATCGCCTTTTGTCTCATTTCATCTGTTACCTCTTCGTATAAACCGATAGAGGCAAACGAACCGCTTAAGACAATTTGATAGGCCGTATCAGAAGGATAAAGCTTTTGTTGCAGCTTCGCGGAAACTAACCCGATTTTTTGTCTTAGCTTTTCTGCTAAATAATCCCTGCCAAATACCTTCCCTAATACCTCAACATGTCCACTCGTCGGAAAATAATAAGCACAAAGCATATTTAATAAGGCAGTTTTTCCTGCTCCATTCAATCCATAAAGAACCCAATGCTCACCCTTTTGGATATGCCAGTTAATATCCTTTAAAAGCCAGTGACCATCTCTCCTTAAAGAAACATCCTCTAATTCAATTATTTTCTTCATTGCCTACTCTCCCCAACCTAAAACGTATTTCTTTTACTTTTTATCCCATCTTACAGGAAAATCAGAAAATTCTCCATTCTTTTCGCTTTCATATTCCACCTTAAAATGGTCACACTATCATTAACGATATTGGAGGTGGTGAATCTATGCCAAATCATGACGAAGAATACACGGATTTTTCAAATGTTGAAAAACAAAGGAATTTTCTAACGGCGGAGGAATATCCAGATGGTCCATATGGTTCCCCTATTCGCAAGGATGAAAAGGTAGAAAATAAAAGCACTCCATGGGAAGATGGCCAACAATATTATAGTAATTTTGCATACGAAAATCGTAATTTACATGAAAATCTCCAAAGGGAATTTCCTGGCTCACACCCAACTCACGATGATAAAACGAAGCGAACCGAAAAACCGTATCAAGATTCTTAAGGAATTAATGCGATCATTCCTTGGTATCCAAAATAAATACCAAAGCCAAGCAGGGAAATCCCTGAAATAATCGATATAACCTTTAGGCTCGTATCATTTAAAAACCTACGAAAAAATGTAGTAAGAGCTGCAACAAACACATCCCAAATCGTTAGACCGACAAAAATCATACAACTGTAAAGTAATAATTGGCTTGTACCAGTTGATTGTGCAGTTTTTGCTAATACTGAACCATATATTCCTAACCAAAACAAAATCGATAATGGACTTGTTATCGACATAATAAAGCCTGTCATAAAGCATTTTGTTAATGACTCTTTCTTACGACTGTACGTTAGATTGACAGAATTGACGCCAATTATGCTTTCGACACCTGAATAAATAAGAATAAAACCGCCAAATAACCAAAGAAAGATTTGCACGATTGGAATATCTAAAAACTGAACCATCCCTAAGTAAACGAGCAGCATAAACAGGGCATCAGCAATCATCGAACCAGCACCGACAATCCAAGCATGCCAAAAACCATTTTTTATTCCTTTATCAAGTCTGACAGAATTAACGGGTCCAATCGGTGCTGCTAGGGAAATCCCTAATAAAATGTAGCTAATAATAATACTAGTATTCAACCTTTCACCACTCTTTTCATATCAACTTTCCCCTTATCAATTATTAATAAGAATGGGACAACTTGTACATTATATGAAAAGCACCGAATGCTATGACTATTCAAATCGAAACCACTTGCTTTAACTGGATTTTTTTCTTTGGTTTTTCATTAAAATAACGGGCATTATAACCAATATCTACTTAAAAAGAGGTGAGGTTCATGGCGAAAGAGCCAGAGCAAATGAGTACGGATGATGCAGTCATCCTTATGTTCTTACAATTAGTCGAAGAAGATGGGGTTGAGGTAAAAGTATCACTAAGTGTAAATGGTGCGATCATTTCCGGGACACTCATTGGCGCAACTGCCTATTATGAAGGAATAACGGAAGCATCGAAGAAATTGCCTGATACGACAATGTCGAAAATCATTTCTAAAAAATTTAACGATTTGAAGGAAGCATATGCAAAACAAAAGGATGAGGAAGCTAAGGAAGAAGCTGAACAATTTTCCCCAACATATATTCACTTAAAGGATGCGAAATATATTAATAGAGCTCATGAGGATGCGCATAACGGGACTTGGTGGCGAGGCAAAATAGCTTCAATAGATGGCTTTTCCTTTGATTCGCTTGTTTAATTATTTCCCATTGCTCCCCCACCCACTTTTTTCTCTCAGGTTGTGGTGGGAGCAAAAAAAAGCTTGTTCTTATTCGTTCGAATTTCATACATTTTCTTCTTACCTTAATTTTTTTTGCAAAGGAGGGATCATATGAGTAAAGTAAGCTGCAGTCCCGGGGCTTCTAATCAGAAGTCTAGTAAGGAGTCAGATGAAGGAAAATTGAAATGGTGGCAATTGTCAATCGTCGGTGTTGGCTGTACGATTGGTACAGGATATTTCCTTGGCTCAGGAATCGGTGTTGGCATTACAGGACCATCGATTGTTTTTTCCTTTCTTCTTGCTGCCTTAGGTACATATACCGTTTTTAATGTACTTGCAAAAATGACTGCTGAGGATCCTCAAGAGGGCTCGTTTTGTTACTATGCAAGAAAGGCATATGGAAAATGGGCTGGTTTTAGCTGTGGATGGAATTACTGGTGCTCTAACATTCTTATTATGGGAAGTCAGTTAACGGCGCTATCGATTCTTTCACGCTTTTGGTTTCCGAATGTCCCTCTATGGTTATTCGCATCAATGTACGCGCTTTTAGCGATTATCGTCGTCTTAACTGGAACAAGTGGTTTCGATAAAATTGAAAACCTCTTGGCGATCATTAAATTTTCCGCGATTATTATGTTCATTATTTTAGCAATTGCTGCCCTATTTGGCTGGATTCATAGTGATAAAAATCCAAATGGGTTCCCGCTTAAGATGAATGAGCTTTTTCATGATGGATTTAGAGGATTTTGGGCTTCGCTTATTTATGCGTATTATGCCTATGGAGGGATTGAAGTAATTGGATTGATGGCGATGCAGCTTAAGGATCGCTCAGATGCACCGAAATCAGGAAAAATTATGCTACTCGGTTTAACAACCGTTTACGTGCTATCACTTGGACTCGCTGTTTCGTTAGTATCCATCGATTTATTTCACGAAAAGGAAAGCCCGTTTGTAACTGCGTTAACAAATTATAATCTACCTTTTTTCCCACATGTTTTTAATGGGGCCATTATCATTGCTGGATTTTCAACGATGACGGCTTCCCTTTACGGTGTCACAAATTTATTAGTTACATTATCTAAAGATGGTGATGCACCAAAGGTATTTGCAAAAAAGCTTAAATTTAAAAACCTTCCATTGGCATCACTTGGACTTGCAACGGTTGGTTTACTCGCATCTATTATTACCGCATTACTATTACCTGGGAAAATTTACGAGTATATAACAACAGCTGCTGGGATTCTCATTTTATATAATTGGTTTTTTATCATCATCTCTTCACTACGAATATTAAAAAGTAAAGGCTGGAGCAAAGTATTATCATATATCGGTATCGCATTAATTGTCGCAGCCATTACGGGAACACTACTTGAAAGAGCCATTCGTCCAGGCTTTTTCGTAAGTATTTTATTTATCGGGATTATCTTTCTCGTTTGCTTAAAAATGAGGAAATATTGGAATCAAGAAAAATCCAAACAAAAGACAAAGCTGAAATATTATTAAATGAATCAAGCTGTTTAATCTAATGATAGATTGAACAGTTTTTTGTTGACGGCTAGAAACATACGTTCTATAATGGTGGTAATATTTGGAGAGGAGAACAAAATGCGTCCACCACTTACAAAAAATATCCATTTAGACGAATTCAAACAATATTATTGGCTAAAAAAGGAGCTCCAAGCCTTTTGTAAACAACATGGATTAAGTCCAACAGGCTCAAAGGAAGAACTTACGGAAAGAATTGATGAGTTTTTAAGAACAGGAACTATTATCAAACCAAATCGTACATTAAGCCGTCAAAATGACAAAAACATCGAGCTAAGCTTGGAAACAGTTATTAATGAAAACCATCGCTGTAGCCAGGAAGTAAGGGCCTTTTTCAAATCCATTATTGGTCCAACCTTTCACTTTTCTACTTATATTCAAAAATTTTTCAAGGAAAATATCGGGAAAACCTATCGAGAAGCCATTGAAGCCTGGTATGAAGAGGAAGAACGAAAAAAGGATCCTTCCTATCAAACAAAAATTGGCTCCCAATTTCAATACAATCAATTTTTTCGTGACTATTTTTCTGACCCTGCAAACAAAGGCCGAAAGCGTCAGGATGCAATAGATGCATGGAATCAGATAAAGAAACAGCCTGGGAGCAATAAATACGTGAGAAGCTAATTGGTAAGTACATTCATTAATATTTCACCTGATTAATAGGACAAACATAGACCCCGCTTTTCTTGCTAAATGCCTACAACGGAAAACTTCTAGTTATTGGTGTCATTAAAAACGACAAATATAGAAATAAACAAAAGCTTAAAGCTCTACCTTATAATTTAACACCAATTCATCACCTGGTACGCCTCTTATGCCCCAGTTATGTTTTGGTGTTTCAAAGATGGTTATTTCTAAATCAATCGTCCGTATTTCTAATACTTCATTGATTTGTTGATTCAATAGGTTAATAAGGTTTTTCTTTGCGCTAATTGATCTGCCTTCAAAAATGCTTATTTCAATAACAGTATAAGCATCTGATCTCTCCTCAGGAAAATAAAAATCCTCCCTTTCAAGCGGGAAAAAGCGATGGAATCTTTTTTCAACCGGATATTCAAACGCTTCAACAACACATGAATGAATAATATTTGATAACTCTTGTTTAATCGGATTTAGCTTTTCCTTCAATCCGTAGATTTTTATTTGCGCCATTTTTTTCCTCCTTTTAACACAGCCTCTTTACCTTATTCCGCAAAAAAGTAGTGATTCCTTTATTATTAAGAATGTTTTAAATGCTTACATTATAGTATTGATAAATACACACCCATTATAAATAGTCCCAAATATAATAAAAACCATCGAAGGCTTCGTTTCCTTTGATGGTTTAGATAATATGATTTTTAAAATACGAATAAAATTTATTATTGCTTATCAGTGCTTATTAATTCATTGATTCCAAACGATCCGTCAGGAAGAATTTTTACAATTTGTACCGTTTTATAGCTAGCATCTTCCTCACTACCGTCTTGTTGATAAATTGTATATTCATCAAAAGAAGTCACTTGGTATGTTGTATCATCAAGCTTTTTTACTTCTTCAATTTCAATACTTAACAGGTCCTCTGTAATCCCTTTTTCATTTAAATAGGTTGTGTATTCCTTTTGTTCATTGTACTTTTTACCTGAAGGGTCAATATACCCCTCTACTAAAGAAAAATCTTCTGCATTTATAGCAGCAACACTTGCATACATATATTCCTCAACAAATGAAGCAATTTTATCTGTTGATGCCTCAGTTGAAATTGTACTATTTCCCCAATTTGTTTGATACATTTTTGGATCTTTTTCTTTTATTTCCTTCACATGCTCTGTTCCATATCCAAAGGAAGACTCCATCCCATTAATTAACCATTTCTTTTGCTTCTCATTATACTCAAGAGAATACCTTCTGTTTACTTCCACTTTCTCTAATTCAGGTGTTACTCCCTCATAATATAATCCCTCATTATAGCTTTGCAGCACCTCTACATCAGCAACCCATTTATCTTCAGAAAAATAAACATTGAGCGAATCGAGGGCAAATATTGTGCCTAAGTATTGGCCTTTATAATATTGCTCCATCTCCTGGCTATAAGCAATGCTCTCTGCAATGACATCTTTGTAACTGTCTGTTACTGTTGTTAATTTATTCGTACTTCCTGTAGTAAACGCAACTAAATTTTCAGTTGAATACGTAGCAATTTGATTAAAGATCGCATCCTGAAGCTCACTGCTTTGACCAAGATTAACGGGAACCTCACGATCTGTAATCGGAATTTCAGCTGTTTTAACCTTTCCCCATGGCAATGTTGCCTCAACCTGAATGTTCATCGTGCCATCGACTAGCACAGGGCCAAAGGTTGGGGTTTCAATCGGATTAATCTTCACATCTTTACCATCAATAAATAATGTCGCTTTTACACTAGGATCAAAGGAATCAAGATTAACCGTCACATCTACTCCATCCAAGTACATATCAAGCTCAACCTCGTTACCGCTGTTTACAAGTGAAATATTTTCCGATTTTTTTAAATCAACAAAATCTGTTTTTAATGTTGCTTGTACCTTATAGTTACCTGGAAGATATGGACCATAAGTATGTTGAAAATCATCTTCATCAGCTTTACCGATTTCTTTGCCATCAAACGATAATTGAGTATCTTTGTAGTTCGTAGTAATCGTTACAAATACTTCTTCTACTTCTAATGTATATTTATCAAAGAAAAGTGCGGTTTTCCCATCCTTCTTCAAATTTATAACACCGTTATCCAAATTTCCTTCAGCAAAGAAATCAATTAAATCATTACTACTTCTGTAAGTATGATTGTCCAAATACTTGGACTGCTCCTCTAAATTATCGATTAAGTCGCTAACCTCATCAGGGTGTTTTTTATAATAGCTTACAAAGCCCTTTACACTCGATTCACTAATCGATAACTGAGGATCATCCGAATGGAGCAGTTTCGCTACTTTCTTCTGATCTCCATCGATAAGCGCCTTTTCAAAGCTTTCAATCATTCGGTTCTTGTCTGTTAAGGTTTCCCCTGTTTTATAAGCACTAAATAGTAAAATAACCGCAGCACCAATTCCAATTAACAGCATCTTTGTTTTTTTTGCCATTTTTTGTGCTGGCACTGGTTGTTGTGAAATCTGAGTTGTTGCTGGTGCTTGACCTTTAACAACTGTTCCACAAGAAGGACAAAAGGCTGCACCCTCCTTTAGCTGTGTTCCACATTCATTACAAAATAACATCTTTTTCATTGCCCCCTAAAATTGTTTACCTTTCTTCGCGGAGCATCGCAAAAATAAGCTCCTCTTCATTTACTATCGGCTCATTCCCCTGTTTATTTAAGTAAGATTTCGCTTCTTCTAGAGTCCCAGTAAATTCAATGCTCCCTTTTTTAAGCACCCCGATACGTTTACATATCGTTTTAATCTCGCTCATATCATGTGTTGTATAAACAATTGTCTTCCCTGCAGCTGCTAAGCTTTTCATATATTCATTGATTTCAAGCTTTGATTGAAGGTCGATTCCAACAGTTGGTTCATCCATTAGCAAAATGTCAGGGTCATGCATTAAGGCGACTGCAATATTCAATTTCCGCTTCATCCCGCCAGAAAGCTTTGAAACCTTTTCATTCCATTTATCCTGTAATTTCACTTCCTCACACGCTTCAAGCATTCTTGCGACACTTACTTTTGTTTTTAGGAACTTACTCCAAAATTTAAGGTTTTCCTTTACCGTCAATTCGTCCCAAAGGGCAATATCCTGTGGCACATACCCGATCATTTGTCTAACCTGCTTCGTTTGTTTATGGATGTCGAGCCCTTTCATTGTCACGGTTCCCTTAGAAGGCTTTACCGTTGTCGTTAAAATCGATAATAATGTTGATTTACCAGCACCATTTGGCCCAAGTAGTCCAAATATTTCTCCAGCATTTATTTGAAGGGAGACACCTTGTAAAATCTTCTTTTTCCCGTAGTTATGGTGAACTTGATCAATTGTTATCACTTTTTAACAACCTCCATATTGAGCTACCCCATAATAGAATCGCCATTGCAATAATAAGAAGAAGCTTGCTGCTCTCTTCAGAAATCATCATATTAGGCTTGAGTAGCAGTGCTTGAGGGAATATATTTGCCCATGCTTGAAAATCCCTGACGATTTCGTTAATCGGGAAAAGACTCCCACTAAAAACTGCCATTATCAAGCTTATTAAAACGCCAAACACATAATAGCTTCCGATATGATGAATAACGCTTGCTGAAAAGATCGCCAATCCAATACTAAAAAACAGATATAATACCATCATGAAAAGTAATAGCGATTCACCTTCAACGATGTGTAACCTTGTAAACAGAAAAAAACTTCCACAAGCTTGCACCGCTTGAAGGAGAAAGACCGCTGCTGATGTTTGCAGTAAATAACTCGGTAATCCTTGATACGTTGTTTTCATCCGCTTGAACAGCATTTTTTCTTTTATCATCCAATCGGATTGGAGGAAACAAATGATGAGCGTAAAAAATCCCCATAGGCCGATATAAGGCTTAGCAATCGCTTCATCCTCCGCAACAGGCTGGCTAGAGCTCGCTCCAGTCATATAGTCAATTGTCATAAGTGGTTGAGGCTCCCATTGTTCAATACTTGAATAAGCAAACGCTTCATTCCACGCTTCCTTTATCTCTTGTCTTTCCATCCCAAATTGCTTATATATTTGTCCTACTTGATTTGCTGCTTTAATCGAGCTTGTGATTCGGGTTACTTCGCTCGCAATCACTTCTCGTACAATCGTATAGGCAATAGAGGACGGTGCAATTTTCATTTCGATGATCTCTTCACGCTTTTCTATTAAAAGCTGCTGCTGGAAATTCTTTTTAAAAACAAATACACTATCAATCTCTTTTCTTTCCAGCATTTTATCCGCTTCCTCAATCGTTGTTTCAATGATGGCCAGTCTTTTTTGCTCCTTTACTCGGTTTATTATCGAGGAAGATAAGCTAGAGCCATCCTCATCAACAATTGCAATCGGGATAACCAAATCCTCCTGCTGTGATTCGAGTAATGTGCCAAACAGCATCGTGATGACAGCCGGAGCAAGGAAAAAAAGAAGGATACTCGGTTTTTTTATCATTTGCTTACATTTTGCGAAAAATATCCTCATTACTTTCCCCCTCCCTTTACTGTACGAATCATCGTCACGATCTTTGTTAACAAGATGAAGAAAAACGAAACTAGTAAAAACGTACAAACATAATTCCAATAGGAAAATGTCGTTATATCCTCAATCATTAAAAATATGAATTTAAGCACCCATGTATTAATCGAAAACATGCTAAGCTGTTGAAGCCATTCCGGATAATAGATTTGTGGGATAAGATGTCCCCCTGTAATAGCACCAAACAGAATAATTAGCATCCCGATCGTTTGAAAATAACTCTCACGGACTACGATGGACTGGATTAGCATAAATATTGACGTAAACAATAGAGACATAGTAAAAATCGCACAAACTAAATACAATTTGTTTACGTCAGGAAATACATTACCGATATAAAAGATTGATATAGCAAGGAGGAGTCCGCTTATAAAGACTAGAATAAAATTTGATAAGCATGTAGCAGCTGTTGTCTGAAATAAAGTAACCCCTAGTGAATTTAATCGTTGCTTCACCGCTTGGATGATTTGCTTATTGACGAGCATCGTTCCAATAAATGACCAAATCATTAAAAGCAGCACAAAAAAGGAACCAACATAATAATGGACCATGCTTTCCTGAAACAGGACAGATTGTTCGATTTCTGAGTAAATTTCATTTCTGCCTAAAACATGTAAAGAATAGGAAATGATTGCTCTTTTGACTGTCTCAGATCGTTCGCTCTTTGCAACATCTATTTTCTTCATAAAGTCGTTAACTGTATTTATCCCACTTTGGGCTGCAGATGTATAGTTTGCTGCGCTATCCATCACATATTTAACCATTTGTGCTTGTAATGGCTGCTGTTCATTTCCGATCACTGTTACAGGTGTATTAATACCGTTTGTTGCATCATGACTAAACCCTTTTGGAATGATTATCATTGCAGCGATTTCGTTCTCCCCAAGCAACTTGCCTGCTTTTTCCTCATCAACCTGCATCGTCTTCATGATTTTATTGAAATCATCATTTTCCGTAAGCTGTTGGATGACGAGTCTTGTTTCTAGCGTCGGGTCGTTGTTTACAATCGCAACCTTAAACGAATCCATTCGATTGTCATCCTGTAAAACAGACATTCCGATAAGAACGAATAAGCATAAAAAGAAAATAGGACACAACCATAAAAATATCGCTGTTTTCCTATTTCCCCAAAGAATTTTCAATTGAAAGGCTGTAAAAACAAATATATTTTTCATGACAAAACTCCCGTGAGTTCATATCTACTTTAAATTCAGTATGTAGCGATTTCTATTAAACTTTTCTTCTCGTTTCCGCTCCATTGCAAAGTTTACCTTAAAAACAACAATGTTATTAAAAAGAGCCAATAAAAAAAGGAAAGACATCCAAATGATTGGATGTAGCATTCCTTTCTTCAACATATGTTTTAGTAGCTCTCTAGAAGTTCCTCATCGAATAATTCATCTTCATAATAGCCATCCTCATAGAACAATTCATCTTCGTAATACTCTTCACCAGAATAATCCTCTTCATAAGTACCCATCATGTCTTCATAGCTGAAGCCGAATTTTTCGGCAAGCTCCATCATATTATTGTAAACTTCCTCTTCAATTGCATAAATGTCCTCTTCAGTAATTTTTGCAATATTTAATCCTTCAGATGAATCATTATTTAATTGAGGTAAGTCAGCTTTCTTTTTCAGCTTTGTTTTTGAATCAATCGTAAACATGATTGATCCTGCATCATATTCATCCTCAATATTTAGCTCAATTTCATACTTTTCATTCGAGTATTCCTTTTTCAAATTGACATCCCTTGTTTCGACGACTGTTCCAGACAAACCAGAAGGCATATCATAAATCGCATCATCGGACGCTTCTATTTTAAATTCATGGTTAACTGTTTGCTTACTTCCTGATTTTCCTTTGTAGTTTGAAGTAATTGCTACATCAACCTTACCGTCCGATACACCGTATGACGTAGAAGAAATGGATATCTTTCTCTTCTCAATTGTATTATCTGCTTTCTTCACATCTATATCGTTGCTCATTTCAAAGGCAACTTCTGTTTCGTCCTCTTTTGAACCAGCTTTAATCTTTAATTCTTCATATCTATTATCATTTTTCAGCGGAACATTTTTGCTTGTTAATACAAGCTCAGCATCTGAGGAATCATCTCCAAATCCAATTGTCAACTTACGGTCAACAACTTGCTCTTTATTATCGATTAATAGCTCCGACTTAATTCCTCTTAACACTGGTGAATCCTTTAAATCTTCTTTTGCATCTTTTAAGCCCTCAATTAGCTCTTCTTTCATTTCCTTCGCATTTAATTCTTCTGCACTAGCTTCATCAAGTGATACCGCAAGCTCTGAAAGCTTCTCCACTCGTTTAACGAGCATATTGTGTAATTCAGTATCTTTAATTAAGACATCGATAAAATCAATCATAAATTGATTTGACTCTTTTGGAGACATTTCAAATGTGACTTTTCTTAGTTTTAGCTCTGTACCATCATGTTTATAGTCGATTCCTTTTTCAAGACTAAACTGCTCATCTTTTAAATGTGATAATAAAAATTCTGTGTATTTTTTCTGTAAATGCTCTTTTTCTTTATCTGTTAATTTTAATTCGTTTAAATCAATATCTGCTAGTTCCAACGTTTCTGGACCATCATAGCTAGGATCAAGCATTCTCATCGCTTCGCCAAATTCATTGAAATTCACATATAAAAATTTCTCATATAGAGCAGGTATTTTTAAACCTAGCTGTTCCTTAGATTGGTAAAGCTCTACATTTACAGCTTCCTCATCTGCAAGATTAACTCCTAGTGAATAATAGCCTTCATTTGTTAAAGGGCTTATTTCTGTTTTTGTCGTCAGTGATGCTTCACTTAAAATATCTTTAACCATTTGTACATCAGGATCTGATTCCAATGATTCAATTTCAAAATTCCCACTTAAAGTCGTTTCATTGCTTGAAGGCTTTTCTAATGTCTTTTGGTTAAATTCAATTAAATCACCATAATGACTATCGACATCTTCGGCCACTTGTTTTAATGAATTAATTTCTGAAAGCAAATATAGCTCTTTCGGTGATTTATGCAAAATAAAACCGGCTGCTGTACCTGCTCCAGCAAGAACAACAATACCAGCAATAATCAGTGCTTTTTTTAGTGTAAAAGGCTTTTTTACCTTTGATACGACTTGTGGTTGATTATTTCCTGTTTCTAAATTTGCTGCTGTCTCTTGCTTTGCTGTTTCGATTACTTCCTCAATTTTGGTACCACATGATGGACAAAACTTATAATTCGCCTCATACTGTGTACCACAATTTGCACAATACATGAATGTTACTCCCCCTAAAATCTCATTTATCTATTTAACTGCCAGTATAAATCTACCATCGTATTGAAAAGGTATAGGTTAAAAACTAACAGTGTAAATCAAAACATACACTTTACTATGCTATGCTATTTACCAACCGTATTTTCTGCTGTTTCAATATTTAAGTTTGTCTCTTTTATCGATTGAAGCTTGAAGGATAAGATTCTCTTTACTGCCTCATCAATTCGCTCCTCAGATAATTTCTTTTCTTGAACAGCCTTCTGAATTCCCTTAAACACTTCTTTTTGGCTTTCAAGCGTATGGCATACTAATAAAAGGTCAGCACCTGCATCAATTGCACTAAAGCCTAAATCTTCATAAGTAAAGTATTTATTTACAGCACCCATCTCTAAGTCATCTGTTACAACAATTCCTGTGTAACCAAGCTTTTTTCTTAACAGCTCACTTATAATAACTCGTGAAATGCTCGCTGGGTTTTCTTTATCATAAGCTGGGTATTTAATATGTGTGACCATTGTAAAAAATGAACGGTGATCAACCTCATCTATCATTTTTTTGAATGGATAAATATCATTATTTTCTAGATCCAATTGATTCGCCTCAACTGATGATGTTTCATGATGAGGATCGATATTGCTTCGGCCATTTCCAGGAAAATGCTTTAATGTTGCCGTTATACCTGCATCGGTAAAACCGGCGATAGCCTGCTCTCCAAGCTCAGCCGTTTTCTTAGGATCAATGCCAAATGAACGGGAATCGGTTTCAGATAAATCTAATACTGGTGCAAAATTTACATGAATCCCCATCGTTTTTAACTCTTGACCATTTTTTAATGCTGAATCATAAACCGCTTGACTGCTACCGTTTTTCCCTAATTCCTGTTGGGAAGGAATATTCGATACTTTATCCCGCATCCGCACAATTTGACCACCCTCTTGGTCAATGCTAATTAATAAGGGAATCTGCTTAGCGTTATTTAATGCAAGCTGCTGTAAATCATTGCTTAGCTTTGTCACCTGGCCAGGTGATTCCATGTTACGATCGTAATAAATAATGCCGCCAACTTTATATTCATTTATCATCGTTTTTGCATGGTCATTTATTTCTTTCCCATCAAAGCCAATGACCATCAATTGTCCGATTTTTTCTT
Organism: Metabacillus sp. 22489; assembly: GCF_052044855.1. NCBI lineage: Bacteria > Bacillati > Bacillota > Bacilli > Caryophanales > Bacillaceae > Metabacillus > Metabacillus sp. 22489. The sequence goes on along the minus strand of NZ_JBQENT010000012.1, from coordinate 10,702 downwards.
CCAACGTCATCTCTGCTAACAAATCATCAACCTTTTCCTCGATCGAGGTATCTGTTTGCTTCTGTACTTGAGAGAAGGTTGATACTTCTTTATTACGGTCAGCTTTCTGATTGGTTTCCTTTTTTGTTAAATTTTTCGTTGAATCTGTATGTTGTTCTGCCTTTTGATTCCCTGGAGCATTTTCAGCTTGATTGCTATTTGCTGTGAAAAAATATCCACCTATTATAACTAGGACGATTAATAAAAGCAGGAAAGGCATGAAACGAATCATTCTTTTAGATTTACGTCTATTTTTCATTATTCCGTTCTGGACGCTAGTTTTTCTAATTGGGCTTTCTCAAGCTTCCAACCATCACTTTCCTTTACTAGGTTCCAGGTTCCACCCCATTCTTGGACTAATGTACTACCATCTTCTTGCTCATCATATGATGTCATTTCAACATATGCCTTAGCTGTAGTATCATCAACACTTGTAATATTTAACATTGTTACCGTATCATTTATATTCTGTTCGAGACCTTTTGTCCATCCATCAAAAGTAACTTTTGATTTATATGAACTAGAGAAAAAGTCATAGGCCGATTGAAAATTGTCATTTGAAATCGAATGATAATGCCCGAGAATCACTTCTTCAATCGCCTCTGTCTCAGTTGAAGCATCAATACTATCATAGTCCTCATTAGCCTCAAGCATACTTCCATCTTGGTCTTCGAAAAATAGTTCCGCGTCTGTTGTATTTTCTTCTAAGGTTACAACATTGCTTTTCTTTTCTTCATCGCCAAATTTCCTTTGTGCATAAATTTTAAGTGAACCATCTAATGGAACAGGACCGAATTCTTCGAGATCTCCTATTTTCATTTTTGTGCTTTTATCGTTCACATAAAGTACCGCATCATCATAATTCGAATAAATATAGACGTAATGATTAGACCAGTCAAATTCCAATGAGGCTGTTTGCTCTACAAAGTCTTCGGTATTCAGCTTTTCGTCAGCTTCAACCTTTCCATATTCACCATTAATAACCGCTTTTACCGTATACTCACCTGGTAGCAACGGTCCAATTTGCTCTTCCTCTTCAATGGTTGCTTTTTTTACATCATTTACATAGATTTCCGTCTTTTCACTTTCAGAAGCAACATCAATATAAAAGGTTTGGATTTTGATTTTATACGAATTAAACAGCACCCACTTTTTCCCATCCTCTTTTAATGCTGCAAATGGAGATGGCTGCTCAGACGATTTCTCATCTTCTAAAGCAGCAGCATCTGATAAAAGTCCATCAGCTATTGATGTAATCATTCTTGGATGCTCATGTAAATAATTAAGAAAAGCCTTTGTTTCGTTATCATTTGCCTTTACTTCATATTGACCTTCATTAATATACTTCTTAACCGTTTTAACATCTTTTTGGTCAACCGCGTCGATAAAGTGTTCAGCTACCTTCGTTGGAGATGTCATCTCTCCTACAACATAATAGCCTCCTGCCAATAATGCGACAACAACAACACCAACAATGGCGATTATTTTTGATTTTTTGCTTTTAAAAATGGGCTGCTTTGACAGATCTGAACTACTCATTTTTTCTTGAGCTGGCTTTGATGAAACACTATGTGCCTGCTTATTTTCATTTGCATGATTTCGTTTCACCAGCTCACCACATTCAGCACAAAATTGCTGCCCCTCAATCAATTTTGTGCCACAGTTACGACAATATTCCACTTGATGTCACCCTATCTCTTAAACGATGTTTTTATTTAAGCGTGAAAACAAAAAAATAACCCTTCTTTACTTTGAACAAAAGCAAGCGTCACCTGCATGTGACGCTTGCCTTAAATTTGATTAAAAATCAAAATCATTAAATAATTTCGTTAAATCAATGTCTCCCGAAACTAAACTATCAGTGAAATTGTTTAGTACAAAACTTGTAATAATTAAAATGACAATAAACATAATGATCGTTCCATAAATACCATCTAGTCCGAAAGGAACATCCTTTTTGAAGCTATAAATAGTAAATGGAATGACAAATAATAAACCTAAAAGTCCGAAAAACCATACATATAAGAAGATATCAACTTTAATAATTGAAAGAATAAGAGCAACTAATAATAAAGCTGTTGGTACAATTGAAAATGCTCCAAATCTAGCGATCAACTCTTTAATGTTAAGTTGAACTCTACCAAGCTTAATCACTACAAATGTAAGAAGTACAATAATTGCAATAATAATTAAACTATAAAAAATTGGTTTTAATACGGAAGAAAATCCAGGTTGTTCATAAAAGCTTATCATTTGAGTTATATCAAAAAAGTCAAATTCATCAGGGAAAATCCCCGCAATTTTTTCAAGTAAATTTGCAATTACTACCTTAAGTCCAAAGTAAATCGTAAGTGGAATAAATAGAGCATATAGGATCATTGTAATCAATCCATTTACAAATTGCTCTTGTCCTACTGATTGTGCCGCTTTTGTCGGATTTTTAAGTCCATCAATAAAATAAGAAAAGAATAATTTCGATACATTTTTCGCGGCTTCAACATGCTTGTTAGGCTCAGCAGGCTGTACTGGTTGTTCAGGTCGAGTTGGTTGTGCCGAAAATGTTGTTTCTGCTTGTTCTGGCTGTACTGGCTGATTCGAAACAGGAATCGTTGGTTCGACTGTTGCAGCTTGTTGTTGTTCAGCTGTCTCTCCCACCAGCTTCGTTCCACATTTCACACAAAATTTTCCACCTTCGTTTTGGTGGCCACAATTACTACATATCACTTTTTTTCCTCCTAAATTTTTTTATAGAAATATAGGCTTATTTTTTAAGTAAAAATTACAAATGATACCAAAATAAGACAATATTCTATTAATCTGTTTATTATTATACACATATTTAAACAATTTGGGAGGTTAAATATAACTTTCGGACTATGTTTTTTGTCGAAATTTAGTACTTTATAGATAAAAATATGTGACAGGTATAAAGGGAATTTCCCTTTCATATCTGTCACATCATCTTAATCCGTTAATTTCAATGCCGTTTCTGTTATCGTTAAATCTGTCTTTAATTGTTTACTTAAGTCACTAGGATGATACATTCCTTCATCAATCATATATGATGAAATTTTCTCATGAGTCAAAACTGCGTGTCTGAGCTGTTCACGTAACACTTCCTTTACTGCTGGTGTTGAAGCTTCAGTTATGGCGAAGGCAAGATTTCTAATATTGGCTTTAGCTGAAATTAGAAAATCTGTTGCGATTACCTGATCCGTCATCCCGCCCATCCCCATCAGTTTTTTCACGAGCTCATTCATAACTGTTATCGCTCCTTTCTGTCATAAGCTGCTTTATCTGTGTGACAAATTTTGTTCCTGCTTCTACATCTGCTAATAAAATTTCTTTTAAGGTTGGATCCTGTACTAATCCGCTCATTGTAAACGCCTTTGTTAATGATAAATTTTTAAATGTTAACAATTCATGTAATTCAAGTGTTTCATGTAATCCTAAATACTGAGTCATCGTTCCTCTCCTATCTTTGGAAAATTCTTATTTATAGAGTACCAATCGGACCATTTCCTATACTTAATCATCAGATAACTACTATTGGTAATTTTTTTCGGATGATCGTTTGCAAAAATAGGTCATTCTAAAGAAAAAGGAGTGAATTCAATGGAAATAAATGCTTTAGCTTATCATGAAACGATGGATACACATGAACTATTGAATTTTAAAACAAATTGCTTAATTCGCTCAAAATTGATGCAAGGTATTTGCTTTGACAATGACTTAAAAGCATTGATGCAAAAAGATGTAGCTCAGTCAGTTGCAGCAATTAAAGAGCTTAAACAATTGTATGAGAAAGCTCGAACACTACATTAAGAGGTGAACCATTTATGAATCAAGACTATTTGGATCCGAAATATGCAGAAGGAATGCCGAAAATGGCAGATTCCTCATTTGCCTTAGATTTTTTACTTACTGTTAAAACAGGAATTCGCTATTATGCAGTTGCCTTGACGGAAACAGCTAGCGCTGACTTAAGGCAAGCGTTGTCTCGTCAAATGGAGCAGGCCATTGACCTCCACCAAGAAATATCAGAGCTAATGATGGAAAAAGGCTGGTTATACCCACACGATGTCGAAAAGCAAATTGAACTAGATATTAAAGCAGCAGATATGGCACTTGCCATTGCAGATATGGAGCTTTTCCCAACTGACACTGATCGTCTAGGGACGTTTGCAACACCGAATAAATAGATGCTTTAGGAGGATGTTATAGACATGAAGGCAGTTACATATCAAGGAATTAAAGATGTCGCAGTAAAAGAAGTAAATGATCCGAAAATCGAAAAGGCAGATGATCTCATCATTAAAGTAACAACCTCTGCCATTTGTGGCTCTGATCTCCATTTAATTCATGGGATGATCCCGAATACCCCCGAAAACTTTATTATCGGCCATGAGCCAATGGGGATAGTCGAAGAAGTTGGCCCAGAGGTTAAAAACTTAAAAAAGGGAGATCGCGTAATCATTCCCTTTAACGTAAGCTGTGGGCAATGCTGGTATTGCAATAACGATTTCACTAGTCAATGTGATAACTCGAATGAGCATGGGGAAATGGGCGGTTTTTTCGGCTATTCGGAAACAACAGGTGGAGTTGCTGGTGGTCAGGCTGAATATTTACGAGTGCCCTACGGTAATTTTACCCCTTTTAAAATACCCGAAAACTGTGAAATGGAGGATGAAAAACTAGTTCTCCTTGCCGATGCAGCATCGACTGCCTACTGGTCTGTTGATAATGCAGGTGTGAAAAAAGGAGATACCGTTATTATTTTAGGCTGTGGTCCTGTTGGTCTTTTAGCGCAAAAATTCGCTTGGCTTTTCGGTGCAGAAAGAGTGATAGCTGTTGATTATGTTGACTACAGGCTGGAACATGCAAAAAAAACAAATCATGTTGAAATTGTAAACTTTGAAAGTGAAAAAAACATTGGCAACCACTTAAAAGAAATGACAAAGGGTGGTGCAGATGTTGTCATCGATTGCGTTGGAATGGATGGAAAAATGACACCGATGGAATTTTTAGCTACAGGTTTAAAGCTTCACGGTGGCTCAATGGGCGCAATCGTAACCGCTAGTCAGGCTGTCAGAAAATGTGGGACGATCCAATTAACTGGTGTGTATGGAATGAGATATAACGCATTTCCATTAGGTGATATTTTCCAACGAAATGTCCAATTAAAAATGGGCCAAGCGCATGTCATTCCAATTATGCCAAAGCTTTATCAGCTGTTTGCAGATGGGAAGGTAGATCCTGCTGATGTTGTTACACATGTTCTCCCTTTAGATGAAGCAAAACGAGGATATGAAATATTCGATACAAAGACAGATGATTGCATTAAGGTTGTATTGAAGCCTCATTAATTCCACTATAAACGTTGAACTTTAAGATAAAGTTAATAACCAGATCATTTATCTCATGAAAAACAAATTTATATTCTTAGTTTGAATAAGCAGAGATTTATCTATTCTCTGCTTTTTTCGTTGTTGCGATAAATCCAAGCTATAAAAATCAGCAAAGTTTTCAATTTTTCTAGAGGTATGCTACGAATAGATTTTTTTCTCAAAGTAGACAATAAGCCAAAAGGTACCATGGGGGTGTTCACATTGGGATTTGCAACTATCTTCTTAGTTTCATGGCTAATAACTGTCATATTTTTCGTAATGAAAAAGGAGTTTTCTTTTCTTGAAAATTCATTTGTTATTTTGTTTGTTCTCATTATTAATATAAATTGGTCGTGGATGATTTATGAAGAGTGGAAATTACTTGAAATATCGGCAAAACCATTAAATCATACGGCGTTTATTATTACCCGAAGCTTAACGATACCATTAATTATCGCAACGGCAATGAATTACATAAGACCTGCTAACTCTTTTGGAAAATCTCTACTCATTATGCTAGTATCAACTTTTATTCTTGTTTTATTGTCTATACTCAGTCGATATTTTCACATTACAAAACCCATAAAATGGAATTTACTTTACGATATTTTATATTTCTTTTCGCTTCAGTTAATCACTTATTTTTTCCTAAATTACTTTAAGCAGCATAAACAAACGGAGGTGGAAGGTTAAATGCCATTATGGGATAGTTTTGATAAAAATGAAGTTTTCCTTTTAATTTTTAACGCCGCTGTCTATTTAGGATTTTTCCTTTTACCAAAAAAATTCACACCACATATGAAATTTTTAAGCTTAATGTGGGGATTTACAATCGGACTTTTATTCGACTTTACGATCGGTGGAGGATTAATCGATTATTATCGAGTAAATGATTTAAATAAATATGAGGTTGCAGATATTTTTTATTATTTATTGTTTGCACCTTTTGGATATTACTTTTTTTACTTTTATGATGCCATTAAAATTAGGAAGGAAAGCTTTATTGTTTACGTACTCATATGGGCATTCATTGGAGTAATTGCCTTATGGATTTTAACTTTTGTTGATATTATAACCTTTCAGAAAGGCTATCAACTTTCTTATTCATTTCCTGTTTTTCTATTTACTCAAACAATATCAGCAATATATTTTGAACTTGTAAAGCAAAGAGAACACGTCTTAATAAATTGATTAGGAAATCATATTCAAGAAATCGAGTAATATTTTCACGTTGTCATTCCCCGCTTTTTTGTTTCGTGGTCCATTTTCGTGAATGGACTTTTTTACTATAAAAAAGGCAAAATTATAGATTATTGTTGATATGATGAATACTTAATTGACTCCAAGTTGATTGCCAATTCTTTTTTGCAATGCGTTCTTCGTAAATTGCAGCACGATGTTTATTCTCGATAAAATAAGGGGTTGGCTTTACTTCTAAATGAACAACATCACTGATTCCCCAAGGTGCTATTAAACACACATGATCCTTGTCATCTAATTTCACGCCTAATGCTGTTGCTGTTTCTGGAAACTTCGATATCGCATCAACTGAAGAAGAATATGGTGGCATTTTACTTTTCAAGTGCATTCTTGCTTCATTTTTTATCGACCAAGGAATCGTTTCATCAAGCGATTTTAGTTTTTCCTCAAGCTTTTTTTCACGCAATTCGTCAACATGTCCAGAATCAAAATAGATGACATCAACATCAGGGATCGGCGTTCTCTCATTAAAGTTATGTAAGATATCCCATATTTTTGAACGGACAAACCCAGCACATATCCACCAATCAGGTAAATCCAATGATTTTGCCATCCTTAATATTTCCATCATCCATTCATCCTGTTCAATAATCGATATGATTTTCTCCTCATTCATCATCTTCAAGCTGCTCCTTAAAAATAGGATTATGACTAGCTTTTGCAAAAAACTAAGTGAAAGGATTATCATCAATCATAATTCAGGAATTTCCTTACTTCCTCACCATTTAGTAATTGCATATAAAATTTCCTTTGGATTGGGGTCATGTTCTAAATAGCCTCCATATCGGGAAACGAGAACACCATAGTTGACATCCATATCAAAAACCCATAAATCAGTATAGTTGATTGCTTCCCATATATCAGAAAAGTTTTCTATGACCCATTCTCCATTCACAAGAAAGATAGGACTGTCATTTATCCCCAAAAATAAATATGCTTGCTTCTCTTCTATTTTTATCTGTTGGACATATTGAATAACTTCATCTTCCCAGCTAAATTCCTTTCTGAAGTTATGATATTTAGTTACAAAGTCCCCTTTATGAAGCTCATAATTCCATAATTTGTGTACTTTATCTAAAATTGCATCTACTTCCGGAGAGAAGATTAATTCGCAATTTTCCATTTCACATGATAAACGATGTGGTAATCGATTGATTAGATCATACTTTTGATTCTTTTGTTTATTACGTTTTATCTTTTGCTGCATTAGGATTTTCCGTTCTTTCATCACTCTCACCTACTTTATTTAACTATGTAACATACCGATAAGGTGCGCTATAGCAATGCCTTTTTCATATCATGCATCAACCGAAATCAATTCTTTAATAAACACTTCTTCCTTCAAACTTGCCTTTTAATCATTTCTTATGAATTCAGTGCTTGCCGAATAACCGTAAATATAAAATGCGTTATTTTCCTCTTTATAAGGAATGTGAAGATTGTGTAGTAATTCGCGAAATTGCTCTGTTATATCAATCACTTCATCATCAACGAGCCTGCCTTTATGCTTTACATATCTTGGTCTAACTTTAATCCATTCGATCGCATAAAAAGGGAATAACCCCTCTATCCAATCTCCCAAGTACCAAACATCCGTATCAAAAGTAGCGGGTTCAGGCTTTTCTTGTAGAATATACTTTACTTGATAAGGGGGAGTAAATGGTAATCGATTGAGAACTCCAATCTGTAATCTCTCCCATTTTGTGTTATTCATAATAGAACATAACTGTTTTTCAGTTACGATTGCTTGTACCTTTTTCTTAAAACTTTCCATACGAATTCTCCTTAAAAATTGAGATTTCAAAAGATGTTTTTGAATTGGAAATAAAAACAATTACTATTAAATATACATGGTGACTTATTTAATTCAAGTGTATTAACGGTTAATAGATAGATAAATTTTTAAGACTTCTCTTTATTAGAAAAAAAAACATAAATTAGGGCGTTCCTTTGTCATCAACATAAAAAAGAAAAAGCGTGTTTTGAAACAAAATTAATCAAAACACACTCTAAGTTACTTCCTATTAAATTTCACTTAACCCTACTGTAAAAATCCGTGAATTCCTTTAGCTTTTAATTGACCATATGTCTAAATTAACATATTAATTATAGGTTCATATTCACTAGAATTTTGCATTGCCTACGATCCTTTGTTAACAATTCGAAGCCTTTTTCAGCAATATCATTTAACGCAATCTCACTTGTAATGACTGATTTCCCATCAATTACACCATTAGCTAACAGACGAATGACTTCAGGAAATAAGCGAACGTATGCATAAGACCCACTGATTTTTGCTTCTGTTCTTACGATCATATTTGGATCAAAATTGACTGGTTTTTCCCATACACTGACAATTTTGAACTCTCCTCCAGGGCGCACGGCGCTTACTCCACTTGTAAATGTCGCTTGTACACCAGCTGCATCATAGGCAACATTTACTCCACCATTCGTTTTTTCACGAATAAATGATACTGCATCTGTTTCGATTGGATTAATCACATGTGTTGCTCCAAGTTCCAATGCTTTCTGGCGACGTTCATCTGCAACCTCTACAACAAAAATCTCACTTGCACCTGCTGCTTTAACAGCTTGTAACAACAATAATCCGATTGGACCAGCACCAAATATTGCTGCAGTGTCACCAAGTCTTAATTGGCTTTGGCGAACTGCGTGCACAGCAACTGCCGTTGGCTCTACAAGTGCTCCAAGCTCTAAGCTCATGTTTTCAGGTAAGTGGAAAATATTTTCTTGATTCACCACTGCAAATTGGGCAAAGCCTCCTGAGACAGTATATCCATAGCCTTGACGCTCTGTGCATAAGTTAACAAAGCCTCTTTGACAATTATCACATTTTCCACATGGAATTAGTGGTTCTACAGCTACCCGATCTCCCACTTTTCCATTTGTTACACCTTTACCTACTTCCACAACTACACCTGAAAACTCATGACCCAAAACAGGCTGAGTACGGATTGGATAAGGGCCGGCTACATACTCATGCATATCGCTACCACAAATCCCTGCATATTCGACTTTTACCTTCACCATACCTTCTTCTAGAGCAGGTATTTCTGCATCTTCTACTCGAATATCTTTCATTCCGTATATCTTTGCTGCTTTCATCTTTCTTTACCTCTTTCCTTGTTCTGAAGTTGCTTGCAGTCCATTAATAATAAAGTTTACGGCAAAATCCGCTACCTGTTCGGGACTCATTTCCGATTGAGTACGATTCAAAAATGCATTATTGTGAGAAAACATTAATGTTCCCATTATAAAATTAACCGCTACGTCAACTGATGGAAAATCAATCAAATTTCTCTCCTGACATTCCTGCAATATTAACCGAAGCTGTTCCCACGAAGGAAGAAATACATCCGTCAGCATCTCTAATCTCGGACTATTCATTACTAACTCTTGCTGTAGTATACTAACTAATTCACTTTCTTCATTTCTAAAAATAACAAACTGTCTACAAAAGCTCTTAAGTGCACCTAACGAATCTGATAAATCATATTTCATATTCTCAAACAATTGTCTAATTGGTTGAAACACTTCAAAGAAAACATTTTCTTTTCCACCAAAATGATAAGAAACAAGTGCCAATGAAACATTTGCCTCATGACAAATTTGTCTAACAGTCGTCCCTTCATAGCCCTTTTTCGCAAATAATACCTTTGCTGCCCGAAGGATTTGATCTCTTACGTCCTTATTTCTATCATTACTTCTGTTTTGTTTTAATGGACTCATTCCTTTCATCACTTTTGAACAAACGTTTTGAACAATTGTTCAATTAATAGTATACGCTTGTTCCTAATCATGGTCAATCAAATAAGATTCACCTAGTTTTAAGTGATGCATCTACATACTTTCAGTGAAACAAAGGCTGTTTGTAGAGAGGCCACTGAAAAACTTACGTTTTTTAATTTTATTTCAAGATCGTAAACGAAAAAGGCGACTATCCGTTCATTTTTTGGACGGATAGTCGCCTTTCTTTATAGACTTTTTCACTTTAT